>CAMWIZ010000051.1 GCA_947174455.1 uncultured Clostridia bacterium
TACCCAAAATCCTGAGGACTTTTTAAACGGTTTGACAGGCGACGGATTTGACAATCTTGCTGAGGATAAATCTCGTGAGCCAAGGGCGATAAAGCCGCCCCGACCGCAAAAGGTTAAAAGGCAGCACGACGGTAACGCAGTGCTCAATACAGTGCTTGCATTTTTACTTATTGCGATAATAGGGGTTGTTGTATGGCTGTTTATATCGGGTGTGTTTACTTTGCCTGGGTTTATTGCTGAAAAATTAGGTATGGAAGACGATATATCCGATTCCGATGTCGCGTCGCTTTCGTCTAATTTTGTTGGGGATTTTTACAGTTCTTCAGAGAGAGAATCGGACGATGTGTCTGAGGAATCTGACGAAGATACTGACAGCTCTAATATTCTTGATGATTTACTCAGCGATTTGCTCAGTTCCGATGAGGAGTCCTCGCAGGATGAGTCATCAGATGAATACAGCGATGATTATTGGGAAGATGAATCCTCTGACGACTATTTATGGAACGATAGTACTGTGTCCTCGGATCTTTTCGGTGATATTACGTCAAGCATTGTTTCTGCATGGGACACAACCGTCAGCAGTGTCATTGACGGTGTTGCGTCAGGAGCCGAAAATTTTGTATCCGATGTTTTAGGTCAAAACGCAGAAGGCGATACATCATCAAATGACGAATATTATCCATAACCAAAGATCGTAAATACCGCCCGAATTTATAATTCGAGCGGTATTTTGTAGGTATTGACATTTCTTACAATTATGTTATACTTATGACACGGACAATGCTTTTAATACGAAGGAGAAGAATATGAAAAATTTCAAGAAAATTAAAGGTTCAGCTTTTATAGCCACAGCTATGGCGGTTCTGACGTTTATGTCTGTTACAACGGCATACGCAGACACCGACTCAAGTACAAGTGTTGATTATGATATTACATTTAGGGTTGAAGCTCCTAATAAAAATCTATACTACGGTTCACTTTCAGTTCCCGGCAGTGATTCACTTACAGCGGCAGATGCATTGGCTTATCTTGATGAAAAGTCCGATGAGTTAGAATTTATCGGTGTGGATTCAGGTTATGTTACACAGGTAAATGGTATCTCAGCAGGAATGTTTGGCGGTTGGGATGGCTGGTACTATGCAGTTAATAATACTTCACCCGACGTTGGCATGGATTCATATGCTCTTTCAAGCGGTGACAGCGTAGTACTGTATTACGGCGGTTACCCTTGCCAGATTCCAACAGCGGATACATCAAAGCTTAACAGTGACGGTATAATTAAATTTACAAGCCTTGATACTGAGTACGATGCGGATTTTAATTCCACAAAGGTTTTGCACAGTGTTGAGGGGGCAGAAGTAACTGTAAGCGGTGAAAAGTACACAACCAATGCCGACGGAGAGATTAACATCACAGGTATAAAAACCACAGGCGAGCTTGCTGTGTCCATTGAAAAGAAAGACGAAACAGGTGCACCTGCTGTTCTTAGATTTGCACCCGATTTCACAGTGAATTATGCAGGTACTTCAACTGATACCGACACAGAGTCTGATACAGACAGTGCCAGCGATTCTGATAACGATACTGAAACAGACAGTGACAATACTTCCTCAAATACATCGAGAGTTACATCTGCATCAAACAATGCGACAAAGTCAACAGGAGTTGTTTCTACTGCTTCAAGATCTGCTGCACAGACACTTAACGCCACATCAACAGGTGACGGAAGAATTTATATGACTGTAGGCATATTGGCTGTTGTTCTTGTTATAGTAATCCTGATGCTGCTTTTGAAGAAAAAAGATAAGTAACTATAAAAATGAAAGCGACAGATAGCGGGGGAATCCTCTGTCTGTCGCTTTTTTATATGATTATTCTTTGGTTTTGAATACCCAACTCCTAGCTGAATTGGCTGTTATACAGTTTTGCGTAAAATCCGTTTTTGCTCAGCAATTCGTTGTGCGTACCCTGTTCAATAATGTTTCCGTCCTTCATAACTAAAATTATGTCAGCCCCCATTATAGTTGATAAACGGTGTGCAACTATAAAGCTTGTTCTGCCTTCCATCATTTTAGCAAACGAATGCTGTATTCTTAACTCAGTTCTTGTGTCAATGGATGACGTTGCTTCATCAAGTATTAGCATAGGCGGAATGCTAAGCATAATTCTTGTAATGCACAGAAGCTGCTTTTGTCCTTGCGAAAGTCCGCAGTTGTCATTTATAACTGTTTCATAACCGTTTGGCAGACGCTTTATAAAGCTGTGTGCGTGAGTTATCTTTGCAGCCTGAATTATCTCCTCATCAGTTGCGTCAGGCTTTCCCATAACTATATTTTCACGAACAGTTCCGTTTTTTAGCCATGTTTCCTGCAAAACCATACCGTATGATGTTCGCAGACTTCCTCTTGTTAGATTGCGAATATCAGTATTGTCCACAGTAATTTTACCCTCATTAACATCATAGAAACGCATCAACAGATTTATAAGCGTTGTTTTTCCGCATCCTGTAGGACCGACTATGGCAACTCTTTGACCGGGTTTAACGTTTAGATTGAAGTTTTGTATCAGCTTGGTGTCAGCAGTGTATGAAAAACTGACGTTTTCAAGTGTTACCTTTCCTTTTGCATCACTAAGCACTACAGCATCGTCTGCATCGGGGACTTGTGGTTTTTCCTCAATAAGTTCAAAGATTCTGTCCGCACACGCTAAAGCATTTTGCAGCTCTGTGATAACTCCCGATATTTCATTAAACGGCTTTGTGTACTGATTGGCATAGCTTAAAAAGCAAGAAAGTCCCCCAACTGTCATAACTCCGTTAATCGCTGCATATGCCCCTGCAAGTCCAACGCTTGCATATATCAAACTGTTTATAAATCTTGTCGTTGGGTTTGTAAGAGATGAGAAAAATATTGCTTTTATAGACGCACCCGTCAGCCTATCGTTTATTTCGTCGAATTTTTTAAGTGATTCTTCCTCATAGGAGAATGCCTGTACAACCTTTTGATTTCCTATCATTTCATCAATAAGTGCAGTTTGATTTCCTCTGATTTCTGACTGCTGTTTAAACATTCTGTAGGTGCTTTTTGCAATAAATCTTGCAACCAAAAGTGATATAGGCGTCAGCACAACAACTATTGCCGTGATTTTTATGTTTATTGACAGCATAAAAACCAATGTTCCGAATATGGTTACTATCCCCGTGAAGAACTGAGTAAATCCCATCAGCAAACCGTCTGCAAATTGGTCTACGTCCGCAATAAGCCTACTTACAAGCTCGCCGTGTCGGTGAGAGTCAATGTAGCTAAGGGGAAGTCTTTGCAGCTTATTAAATGCTTCATTGCGAATGTCGCATACAGTTTGATATGTCACTCTGTTGTTAATGGCATTCATCAGCCACTGAAGCAACGCCGTTATGGTTATAATTACACCTACTTTTAGCAATATCGGTGCAATTCCGCTGAAATCTACGTTGTCTTTGTCAACTATTAAATCAATGGCTCTGCCGACCAGAATAGGTATATAAAGTGAAAAAGCAACTGTTACCGCTGAAAGAATGATTGATAGCAAAACTTGCAGCTTATACTTGCCGATGTATCTAAGCACCTTTTTGAGGGCTGAGGTTTGCTTTTTGTTTTTTTTCATTGTTTGTTGCCCTCCTTGCTGAATTGTGAGTCGTTTATTTCCTTATAGATGGGGCAGCTTTCTAAAAGTTCTTCATGTGAGCCTATTCCGACTGCCTCGCCGTCGTCAAGCACAATGATTTTATCGGCGTGACGGATTGATGAGGTTCGCTGAGATACAATAAAAATTGCGGGAGAGTTTTTCATTTCTCTGAGCGATTTTCTCAAAGCCGCATCTGTAGCGTAGTCAAGGGCAGAGGAGCTGTCGTCAAGGATAAGTATTTGCGGATTTCCAACCAAAGCTCTTGCTATTGTCAGACGCTGACGCTGACCGCCCGACAGATTTTTTCCGCCTTGCTCAATGACGTAGTCAAGTCCACCGTCCTTTCTGTCTACTATCTCCATAGCCTGTGCTGTTTTCAGTGCAGTGCATATTTCTTCATCGGTGGCGTCTTTTTTACCCCACTGCATATTTTCACGAATTGATCCTTTAAACAATACCGCCTTTTGCGGAACAATTCCGTAAAGCTGTCTGAGCTGCCCTGTGGGGTAGTTTTTTACATTAACACCGTTAACGAGGACTTCGCCCTCCTCAACATCATAAAAACGTGCTATTATGTTGACAAGTGAGGTTTTGCCCGAACCTGTTCCGCCAATTATTCCAACTGTTTCACCTGCTTTAACTTTTAAATTTATGTTTGAAAGCGACAGTTCAGCTGAATTTTTATAACGCAGACAAGCATTGTTCAGTTCAACAATATATTTGCTGTTGATGCTGTTAACTTCTGTATTCTTTTCCTTTACAGACGGCTCAATTTCCAAAACAGCTTGTATTCTGTTGCCACAGGCGACGCTTTTTGTAATGTTGATTATAAGATTAGCAAGCTTAATAAGTTCAACGAGAATTTGTGACATATAGTTGTACAATGCTACAACTGCACCTTGTGTGAGCAAACCAATGTTTACCTGAATAGCACCAATGTAAATTAAAATGATAATGGCAGCATTGATTATGAGAAAAGTCAGCGGATTCATAAGTGCTGATATTTTGCCCGTGAACTTTTGCAGTGCAGTTAAGATATCATTGGCTTTTTCAAAATCCTTAATTTCTTCGTTCTCCTTGCAAAAAGCACGTATAACACGTACACCCGACAAATTGTCCCTTGTGATACCAAGAACACCGTCAAGCTTGCCTTGAATTTTGTTGTACAGTGGTATGCAGCCGAGCATAATGCCAAATACCACGATTGAGAGCAAAATTATTTCCGCAACAAAAACGAGGGCAGATTTTGTGTCAATCGTAAAAGCCATTATCATCGCACCAAATACTATAAACGGTGAACGCAAAAACAACCTTAGTGTGAGATTGACACCGTTTTGAACTTGGTTCATATCACTGGTAAGTCTTGTTATAAGTGTAGATGTTCCAACCTCGTCAATTTCGGTGTATGACAGGTTTTGTATATGTTCAAAGAGTTTTCGTCTTACCTGTGCAGTGAAGCTGACCGCAGCTTTTGCAGAGAAATACTGTGCAGTTACAGAGCATACAAGTCCGGCAAGTCCAAGTCCTGCCATAATTAAGCACATACGCATAACGTAGCGTGTATCTCCGTTCGCTATGCCAACATCAATTATAGATGCAACGACAAGAGGAACTATCAGTTCAAAACACGCTTCAATCATCTTGAATAAAGGAGCAAGTACAGTTTCCTTTATATAGCCTTTTAAATAAACAAGAAGCTTCCCCACTTTATCTACCCCCAATTTATCGGTACTGTATTTAGAACGGTACCGAACTGTTAATATACTGTAACTGCGTTAAACATATCTTTAATCTGTATGCTGACAGTATTTGCAGCTAATATTACAATCTTTTTAAAATTTTATTATTTATAAAAAACAGCGATATATACAACCATACATCGCTGTTTTTATGATAGCTTGTTTTTTATCTTTGAGAAAACACTGCACAATTACAGCTATGTGGCTGAATGTGCGGTATTGCCTTAATTCTGTAATCTATACAGATATTACCTAAAGGTAGTTATAACTGTAAGGCAACAGAAGATGTCAACCGTCTTTTTTATTGCTGTTTTTCCTCAAGCTCAAACTTGCGGATAAGTGCTTCTCCCAAGCCGAGGAATACGAAAAGAAACGGTGTTGTTATAGGCTGTGCGATGTTAAACATTGACTGTGCATTGTAGCAGATTATTACGAAAACAATAATCAACAAAGGCAGGGACTTTTTGCAGTGTTTAAAACCTCTTACCACTACAGAAATCATAGCGGTAACGTAAGCGACAAGTCCTGTTATTCCTATTGTTACAAGATAATTTAGATACTCGTGGTGGGCACTGTCAAAGACACTTCCGTGTCTTTTAATCATATCTTGCCTGTACTTTTCCTTTATTATTTGACCGAAGGTGTCCGGTCCGCTGCCTATAAGCATATTTTTTATACCGTTATCCTTGAACAAAATTATACTTCTAATCCATGCGTAACCACGGTGAGTACCCCATTGGTCGTTTAATCTTAAGTACTTGCCAAGCTTACCGAGATCTGTTTCTTTGTCAATAAAGCTGAAATATACGAACGGAAGCAGAACCGCAAGGAAGCACACAGCAACGAAACAAGCTGCAATAATTCGTACTTGTTTTGGGAATTCATTGTCACCCTCTTTCAGCACTAAAAGGTATACACCCACCGTGCTGGATCTTATACACATCTCCGAGCCCACGAGACGCTCA
>CAMWIZ010000052.1 GCA_947174455.1 uncultured Clostridia bacterium
TATATTATTTACCGTTTTTTTCAAAAATTACTCAGCAAAAAACAGCACTGCATGACAAAATCATGCGGTGCTGTCATCTTATATTTATTGCTTTTTTACTGCTTAGTTGTTGACTATCTTGAATTGTTTAACGCACTTTGCTGCTCTATACTTTCTGCCATCATTTTCTGCATAAAGGATTGCTTTTTCTTCTTACCGGGTTTAACCTTTTTGCCACGGAACTTTTCTGCTGCTTTCCATGCCGTTTTCAGTTCATCATCAAGTCCCTCTTTTATTTTCTCTTTTTCATTTTCATCAACAATGGAGTTGAGTATTACTATTGTTATTACAGAACGTGTGTCAATATCGCCATAGCTGTATTGTGCACTCAGAATTTCACCAAGCTTTTTAATCTCTGCAGTATTGTCTGATGCTATTAGCTTTTGCACCCTTGGTACAATGTTGTTTCTTGCAAATGTTACCGCTCTGAATGCCTCGTAACCGTCTTCTTCCGCACGTATTTCATCTTTTAGGTCGGGGAACACAGCAACAAGCCTCTTTGTAAAGAAAAGCGGATCTCCGCCGTCATCGCTGTTCTTCTTCTTTTTTTTCTGCTGTCTTGCCGCAACAATAACGCCAGGCCCCATCAGCTGTTCGGCAAAGTCATTTCCTATGGAGTCTGCTTCACTCTCTTTATCTGTAGCAGGGTCAAACATCCATGTTGCCATGGTTTTCCATTCGTTGTCAGGTCCGTCCTCCGTCATAGAGCATGAACGCAGAACCATGTGTTTTTTACTCCTGTAATAAATTACAGAATATGCGGTGTCCTCCCCTGTATACAAAGACACCATTTCATCACCGGTACTTGGAACATTCTGACGCTTGAAGTCCTTCTCCGCAAGTACAGCTTCTACCTTTTTGTTTACTATTTCAAATGCTTTGTTTATCATAATATTGGTATTCCCTTCGTTTATGCTGCATTTCAAAAAAATGCTTTTCCAGATAATTATACAATACACACTTCGGTTTGTCACTACTTTTTTATAAAATAACCCTGACCGGCGTCAAAAATATAAATCCAATAATTAAAAACTAATTGCACATAGCGTCACTTTATGATAAAATTAGTATTTGTACAGTTGGGTTTTCTGCCCAGCTTTCATGACATAAAAACGGAGGTTTTAAATATGTCTAACCAACCTATAGGTGTGTTTGACTCAGGGCTTGGCGGACTTACTGCCGTCAAGCAGCTTAGAGCGATAATGCCCCATGAAAATATAGTATATTTCGGCGATACAGGCAGAGTACCTTACGGCAACAGAAGCACGCATACTATTGCAAGATATGCCGGTCAGGACGCAAATTTTCTGCTTAGCCATGACGTAAAAATGGTTATAGCTGCCTGCGGTACGGTAAGCTCCACAGTGAGGGATTTAAGCGAAAAACTCCCTGTGCCGTATACAGGTGTTGTACTTCCGACAGCGGCAGCGGCAGTTAAGGCAACAGTAAACGGAAGAATAGGAGTTATAGGTACAACTGCGACAATTACCAGCTCAGCTTACAAGACAGAGATTGAGCGTATTGACTGCAATATAGAGGTTTTCCAGCAGGATTGCCCCTTGTTTGTTCCCCTTGTGGAGAACGGGTTCATCTCACCTGACGATCAAATAGCTAAGCTTACGGTGGAGAGATACCTCAAGGTTTTGAAAGACAAACAGGTCGATACCATAATATTAGGCTGCACACACTACCCACTATTAAAGCAAGTCATAGGTGAATATGTTGGTATGGAGGTTAAACTTATCGACAGCGGAAAGGAAACGGCAATTTATGCCTCAAAGCTCTTAAAGGAAAAGGGTCTGCTTAATACCTCCGAAAAAGAGGGTGAGTGCAGATTTTTCGTGAGCGACAGAACAGATGATTTTTCAAAGGTCGCTTCGATTTTTCTGCACAGCAATATTGGTGACGATGTACAACGTGTTGATATTCAGAATTATTAAGGAGATTATATGGAGGACAAATACATTATTTCGGTTGTCGGAACTCAGTTAGTTGATGACGAGCAGGATGTCCTGACAATGACTACTACAGCCTCTTATTCAGAAAGAAACGGTAAAAAGCTGATTAAATACAAGGAATACCCTGATGAAGACAGCGAAATACCTGTAACTACACTGTTAAAACTTGAGGAAAACAAGCTTACAATATCGAAGAAAATGGGTGTAACATCTCAGCTTATACTGGAGTGCGGCAAGCGTCACCAATGTGCATACTCCACTCCTATAGGGGTTATGACCATCGGTGTATATACCGAGAGCATGGAGTATGAGATTGACGCACAGGGCGGCTTCATTGAAGTTTCCTATACACTTGATTTTAACGCAGATTTGGAAAGCAAGAATACAATAAATATTAAGCTTACAAAAAAAGGAGACGGTATAAATGTCTAAGGTTGCAATAAATGCGGTCAAAGATTTAAAGGCGGCTGTAATAGCTGCTGTAAATAAAGCAAAGGCGGCAGGTGAGCTGATAGATGCAGAGCTTCCCGACTTTGTAATAGAAGTTCCTGCAACTAAAGCAAACGGTGACTACGCAACAAATGCGGCAATGGCGTGTGCAAGAGTTTTCAAAACCTCGCCTGTTAAAATTGCTAACGCAATAGTAAACAACCTCGACCTGTCGGCGACACTTATTGATCGCTGTGAGATTGCAGGTCCGGGATTTATCAACTTTTTTCTGTCACCGCAATATTACGCTGAGGTGTTAAAGGAAATTTCTGCTGAGGGTGACAAGTACGGATGCAGTGACTTTGGCAAGGGCGAAAAGGTTATGGTCGAATTTGTTTCCGCCAACCCTACAGGACCCATGCACATGGGCAACGCAAGGGGCGGAGCATTGGGCGACTGCTTGGCTGCTGTGCTTGACAAGGCAGGATATGACGTTTGGAGAGAATTTTATGTAAACGATGCCGGCAATCAGATAGAAAAGTTTGCAAATTCCCTTAATGCAAGGTTTATTCAAGAGGTAAACGGCTATGACTCTGTAGAGTTCCCGGAGGACGGATATCAGGGGGCGGATATTGTAGAGGCTGCACAGCTTTTTATAGAGCAAAACGGCAAAGAGCTTATCAATGCAGACGAGCAGGAGCGTAAGAAAGCACTGGTTGACTTTGCATTGCCGAGAAATATTGCAAAGATGCAGGCAGACATGGCAAAATACCGCATTGAATATGACAAATGGTTCTTTGAGAGTGAACTGCACAACAGCGGTGCTGTAAAGGAAGTTGTTGATATCCTAACTGAAAAGGGACTTACATATGAGAAAGACGGTGCAATCTGGTACAAAAACGCACAGGTTGTGTCAGAACTTCTTAAAAAGCAGGGCAAGACTGATGAAGAAATTGAGCGTTTGGAGCTTAAAGACGATGTAATTATTCGTGCAAATGGCAACCCAACGTACTTTACCGCAGATATTGCATATCACAAGAATAAATTTGACAGAGGTTTTAAAACCCTAATAAACGTATGGGGGGCAGACCACCACGGCCATGTTGCAAGACTGAAGGGCTCAATGAATGCAATCGGATATGACGGCGATAAGGTTGACGTAGTCCTCATGCAGCTTGTAAAGCTTATGCGTGATGGTGAGCTTGTAAGAATGAGCAAGCGTACAGGCAAGGCAATTCAACTTGGTGACCTGCTTGATGAAGTACCTGTTGATTCCGCAAGATTCCTTTTTAACACAAGGGAAGCAAATACGCAGATGGACTTTGACCTCGGACTTGCCGTAACACAGGACAACCAGAATCCCGTGTATTATGTTCAGTATGCCCATGCGAGAATTTGCAGCATTATTAAGGCACTTGCTGCTGAGGGAATCTCACCACGAAGCTGCACCGATGAGGAGCTTAAGCTTTTGAATGCACCCGAGGAAATTGAGCTTATCACACATTTGGCGTCATACACAGAAGAAATAATTCTTTCTGCAAAAAGCTATGATCCGACAAAAATAACCCGTTATGTAACACAGCTTGCAACACTGTTCCACAAATTCTACAATGCCTGCCGTGTTAAAGGTGATGATGAGTTACTCATGCAGGCAAGACTTACACTGTGCCTTGCTGTAAAATCTGTTTTGAAGAATGTGCTTGAAATGTTTAAAATCACTGTGCCTGAGTCAATGTAATATGTGTATGTTGTTTTGATTAGCAGTATTAAAACAACACTGACTTAGTTACTCAGTCGAAGGAGTAGCCGCTCATAGGGGGAGAAGGTGAAAAAATGACTAAATTTACTTGCCCTGTCTGCGGGGACAGGTTAATCACAGACGACAGGATTATGCATTGCTTAAACGGGCATTGCTATGATTTATCAAAATACAAAACTGTAAACTTAATGCGGTCGCAGAAGTCGGGCAAGAAACGTCACGGTGATGACAGGCTTATGCTTAATGCACGTTGCAACTTTCTTAGTAAAGGTTTCTATGAGCCTTTGTTAAAGGCTGTGACCGATAAGGTTTGCACCGTGGCACACGGTGAGCCGATAACTGTTCTTGATGCAGGCTGCGGAGAGGGATACTACACCTCATACATACAAGAAGTCCTTGGCAACAGCGATGTATATGGCATAGACATATCGAAGGACGCACTCATATCTGCCGCAAAACGTAATAAAAATCTTCATCTTGCAGTGGCAAGCTGTGCGGAAATTCCTGTTGCGGACAGAAGCTGTGACGTTGTTCTTAACATATTCTCCCCGACAATTTCGGAAGAATTTGCAAGGATTTTGACCGATGGGGGATACCTAATAAGGGTTATTCCGCTTGAAATGCACCTGTTCGGTTTGAAAAAGAGTATATATGACAAACCATACAAAAACAAGCCTGAAAGCATGGTGCTTGACGGTTTTAAATTGACGGACAAAACCGACATAAAGTACAGCCTAACCTTAACCGATAATGATGATATACAAAATCTGTTTAAAATGACGCCGTACTATTACAAAACTTCAAGAGAAGATCAAGCTAAGTTGAAAACGCTTAGGTATCTTGAAACTGAAATAGAATTTGGAATACTTAGCTATGTGAAAGAGGTTTAGAGATAGCTTTTAAAGGTGCATAAATTAATTTTATGCACCTTTAACTTTTCTTGGGCGATATTGGTTGTTATAAATTTTAGCGAGATTTTTATTAGCATTTTCAATAAAAATCGAATAAGATACGATGAATTTTATAAAAAATAAACATTTATTCTTGCTTTATGCAATCTAAACGTGTATAATGTAGGAGTATATTTCCGAGGGTTACAGCGGTAGCTCTCGTATTTTTTTAACAGGGGTATAGAGTATTATGTTAAAGAGCGGAGAACATCTTGAGCCTCTCGGAGGAGGTTTGAGGGTTATTGTTTCCGAGGAAAATCATTTTTCAACGGATACAATTTTATTGGCTGATTTTTCAAAGCCTAAAAAATATGAAAATGTAATCGAACTGGGGGCAGGCTGCGGCACAATTTCTTTAATTTGGTGCAGAACTGAACCGCCCAAGCATATAACGTCTGTTGAAATTCAGCCGCAGGGTGTGGATATGCTGAACAGAAGTGTGGAACTTAACGGTCTGAGTGAAAAAATTACCGTAATTAGGGGGGATTTAAAAGACTTAAAGGGTTTGGTGGAGTTTGGTTCGTTTGATATGGCAGCTATAAATCCGCCCTATAAAATAAGTGGCGGCGGTATAGTAAACCCCGAACGTCAAAAGGAGATTGCAAGGCACGAGTCATTGTGTACCATTGATGATATCACGGCAGCGGCTGCTAAGCTGCTGCGATTTGGCGGCAGATTTTGCATTTGTCAAAGACCTGAACGACTGACCGATGTTCTTTTATCAATGAGAAGTGCGGGCATTGAGCCCAAACGTCTGCGTATGGTGCAGCAGAGAGCCTCAAAAGCTCCTAAGCTTTTTCTTGCCGAGGGCAGAAGGGGAGGCAACAGCGGAGGGTTGGTGATCATGCCGACGCTCTTTATAGAGGGTGATAATTTTGAAATTTCCGATGAAATGATTGAGATATACGGGGATTATAAGGAGCAGTATTTATGAGCGGTATTTTGTACGTTGTGGGAACACCGATAGGAAATTTGGGTGATATGTCGCCGAGGGCAGTTGAAACGTTGTCGAGTGTTGATTTTATTGCGGCGGAGGATACTAGAGTTACGCTGAAGCTTCTCAACCACTTTGAGATAAAAAAGCCGATGATAAGCTACTTTGAGCATAATAAAAAAGAGCGTGGTGACGCTATTTGCAGCAGAATTGAAAACGGCGAAAGCTGTGCTATAGTAACCGATGCAGGTATGCCGTGTATATCTGACCCGGGTGAAGAACTTGTTAAGCAG
>CAMWIZ010000053.1 GCA_947174455.1 uncultured Clostridia bacterium
CTATTGAAAAAAACATTTCCAAGTGTTAGAATAAGATAGAGACAATAAAGAATGTTTCGACTTTGGTACGGCAAATTTATAATAAAGGAGAAAGATTGACATGAAAAATTTAAAGAAGGGCATTGCCCTTGCAATGGCGGCTTCCCTGACAGTTTGTGCGTTTGCAGGTTGCGGAACTGATGGAGGTTCGTCATCACCCTCAGGCTCAGGTACAGGCAACTCAGCCGCTGAGTCACCAACTAATGCAGGTGCTTCAGGCGGCAGTGTATATTACTTGAACTTTAAGCCTGAGCAGGGTCCCGATTGGCAAGAGCTTGCTGCTAAGTACACTGAGGAAACAGGTGTGGAGGTTATTGTTGAAACAGCCGCTTCCGGTGAGTATGAGTCGACCCTTAAAGCAGAGATGGCTAAGTCAGAAGCTCCTACACTCTTCCAGGTAAACGGACCTGTCGGACTTGCTACATGGAACGATTACTGCTATGACTTAAAGGACACTGCACTTAACAAGAACTTGAAGAACGAAGAATTCTCTCTTGTATCTGACAGCGGCGAGGTTAAGGGTATTGCTTATGTTATTGAGACTTACGGCATAATTTACAACAAGACAATTCTTAACCAGTACCTTAGCATGGACGGTGCAGTTGTTTCTTCTGTAGATGAAATCAACAATTTTGAAACATTTAAGTCTGTTGTTGAGGATATTCAGGCTAAGAAGGACGATTTGGGCATTAAGGGTGCGTTCACATCATCAGGTATGGACTCTTCCTCTGACTGGAGATTTAAGACCCACCTCGCTAACCTTCCTATCTACTATGAGTACCAGGCAGACGGCATAGGCTCAACAGATGCAATCAAGGGTACGTACCTTGATAACTACAAGGCAATTTGGGATCTTTACATCAACAACTCTACCTGTGAACCAAAGATGATTTCTTCAAAGACAGGTGACGACGCTACAGCTGAGTTTGCTTTGGGTGAGGCTGTGTTCTATCAGAACGGTACATGGGCTTACAATGACATTACTGCTGAGGATTTGACGGCTGACGACCTCGGTATGCTTCCAATTTATATTGGCTGCGAGGGCGAGGAAAATCAGGGCCTTTGCACAGGTTCTGAGAACTATTGGTGCGTAAACAGCAAGTCTGATCCTGCTGACATTCAGGCAACCCTTGACTTCCTTGATTGGGTTATCACAAGTGATGCAGGAAGAGATGCACTTGCTAATAAGATGGGATTTGTTACTCCGTTTAAGACCTTTGACGAGGGTTATGAAACAACTAATCCGCTTGTTGCAATCGCAAATGAGTATGTTGCGTCCGGCAAGAATTCAGTATCTTGGAACTTCCCAACAATGCCTTCTGAGAAGTGGAAGGACGGCGTTGGTTCTGCTTTGCTTGAGTACGCTCAGGGCACAGGTGAATGGGACGCTGTAACAACAGCATTCGTTGATGGCTGGAAGACAGAGTATGAAGCTGCACAGGCTGCAAATGAGTAATACATTGTTGCATAATTAGCTATTAAAAGAGAGTGGACGGGACTGCTCCGTTCACTCTCTGATTATTGATAACTGCTTTAAATTGCGGCGGTTCTCGAAAAGGTGATTTTTCATTGTTCAGCTTGTATTATATAACTGCTTAGTGACGTGAGCAAGGCTTGTACTGAGTACATTGTTTTTTGATGTACCGTGTTGCTTTGATTTTGTCGTTTGCAGTGTTTGTGTTAGGTGGCCGTTTATTTGTCGGTTATCGGTACAAGTTGTTTCAAGGAGCGTTTGAATATGTTGAGAATTGATGAACTGGTATTATACCGTGCGAGGCAGCATAGAGATCTGCTTGAGATGCTGACCGAAGCAGTGGTGCGTTGTGAGGAAAAAACACAGTCTGCCGATGAACTGAGAGGTGCATATTTTACCTGTATACATAAGCTTGTTGACCTTGCGGGTAAGTATGGATTTACAGGTAACCTATGGCACTGTTACTTGACCTTGCTTTTGGTTGAGGACGAGAATGTCTTTTCTACTGCCTGTGAAATCAAGGGTATGCGCAGCGGCAGTTTGTCAGAACTTGCAAAGCATGACTTCGGCATATTTTTGGAGCTTTTTAGTCTGAGCTTTGAATTGCTGGACGTTTCTGTGGGTAGTATGCTGAGCGATACTGTTTGCGGTTTTCACGGCAGTGAGGACGCAGGGCAGGTATTTAACCGACGTATAAGAGATACTGTATGCGAACTTTCCCGTAAGCTTGCATCGGCAAAATCGGTTGATGAATTTTATGATTTGATGGTGGATTTTTACAGGTGCTACGGTGTTGGAAAGTTTGGCTTGCACAAAGCCTTCCGTGTTCAGCATGATGAAGACGGTGTACAAATTGTGCCGATAACAAATATAGCCCATGTTTATCTTGAAGATTTGGTTGGATATGAGTCGGCAAAGAAAAAGCTTATCGACAATACGGAAGCTTTTGTAAACGGTAAGCGTGCCAACAACTGCCTGCTTTTTGGTGATGCAGGTACAGGAAAGTCCTCAAGCATAAAGGGTATCCTTAACCGCTATTATGATAAAGGGTTGCGTATAATTGAAGTCTACAAGCATCAGTTTCAAGATTTGAATGACATCATTGCCCAGATAAAAAACAGGAATTACCGATTTATTATCTATATGGATGACTTGTCCTTTGAAGAGTTTGAGATTGAGTATAAGTATTTGAAGGCTGTTATTGAGGGCGGTCTTGAGAAGCGTCCGGAAAATGTGCTGATATACGCAACGTCTAATCGCAGGCATCTCATAAAGGAACGGTTTGACGACCGTGATGAGGGTATGGAGGACGTGCATATAAGTGATACCGCACAGGAAAAGCTTTCTTTATTTGCACGTTTTGGTGTGAGCATATTTTTCTGTGCTCCCGACAAAAAGCAATTCCAAACTATTGTAAAAACGCTTGCCAACAGGTACGGCGTTACAATGGATGAAGATAAGCTTATGCTGGAGGCGAATCGCTGGGAGCTTAGCCATGGCAGTATGTCCGGCAGAATGGCACAGCAGTTTATTGATTATCTGCTGGGGCAGCAAGCTGAGTAATGAAAAGTAACTTTTTCAGAGCTGTCGCATTTTATGCAGTTTAGGTTTTACGTTTCTAAGGAAGCACTGATTAAATATGGTGTTTAGATTGCGAAGTTGGATTTACAGGCAAATCGAACGAAAATACAGCAGGAATACTGGTGTATTTCAAGGGCTTTTCGTTCAAGTTGACGAAAAGCCGTAAGCAAGATGAATGTAAGCCGTCAGGCAGTATTTATTCAGGGGTTCCCTAATATTTTATTAAAATTTTTGTTGGGATTATTTGAGTTTATCGTGTTTTATATTCTATATTGCAGCAGTGTTACAGTAAGGAGCAAAGAGCTTTTATTGCTTATTGCCTGCGGTTGTGGAAATGCTTGGTTTTGTTTTTTATATTTGTTATTTGGTAGGTTTTCTGTGCTGTTACCGTTGGTACTGGCATACAAATTGTAAAGCTTGAACAAAACGGAGCTTTTTGTGTTCTAAAAGCAGAGTCGCTGCATAACTGCTGACGGTTATAGAATAGAGGTCAATTTTTCGTGACTCGTTTTACGAGGCGAACAAGAAGGGAAGATTAACAATGAATGGTAAAGTGCTGAAAAAGTATTTCCCACTTTTTGCATTGCCAACGTTTTTAGCGTTTTTGATAGGCTTTGTAGTGCCTTTCGTTATGGGTATTTACTTAGCTTTTTGTAAGTTTACAACAGTGTCGGACGCTAAGTTTGTAGGTCTGCAAAACTTTAGGGACATTTTCAATGACCCTGAATTTATCCACGCACTGTGGTATACGGCATTGTTTACAGTTGTTACGGTTATTACAATAAACTTTTTTGGTTTTGCAATAGCAATGCTCCTTACTAAGGGCATAAGAGGCACAAATATTTTCAGAACGGTATTCTTTATGCCGAACCTGATCGGCGGTATCGTTTTGGGCTATATTTGGCAGTTGATTATCAACGGAGTTCTCGCACTGTTTGGTTTGACACTCACTTTCAGCGAGGTGTACGGTTTCTGGGGCATGGTTGTCCTTATGAACTGGCAGCAAATAGGTTACGTTATGATTATCTATATTGCAGGTATTCAAAATGTACCGGGTGAGCTTTTGGAGGCTGCTCGAATTGACGGTGCTACAAACTCACAGGTTTTGCGTAAGGTTATACTTCCGATGGTTATGCCGTCAATTACAATTTGTACGTTCCTTACTCTGACAAACTCGTTCAAGCTCTTTGACCAGAACCTTGCACTTACAAACGGTGCTCCGTCCAATAAGTCAGAACTGCTTGCACTTAATATTTTTAACACCTTCTACGGAAGAACAGGCTATGAGGGAATAGGACAGGCAAAGGCTGTTGTGTTCTTCTTAATTGTAGGTATTATTGCCACAATACAGCTTGTTTTAACTAACAGGAAGGAGGTACAGCAGTAATGAACAGTGTGAGAAAGTCAAAGTATTCAATGGTTTGGACGATAGTTTTGTCTATTGTATCTGTCCTGTACATTATGCCAATTATTCTTGTACTGATTAACTCATTTAAAAGAAAGGCGTATATTAGCAGGGAGCCGTTTTCTTTGCCGAATGCTGATACATACGCAGGATTTTCAAACTACGTATCCGGTGCTGAAAAAATAGGTATAGTTTCAGCGTTTATCAACTCCGTAATTGTAACTGTGGGTTCGGTTATATTGATAATTCTATGCTGTTCAATGTGTGCATGGTACATTACACGAGTTAAGAGCGTGTTCTCTAAGATTATGTTTTATCTGTGCGTATTCTCAATGATAGTACCTTTCCAGATGGTAATGTTCACTTTGTCAAAGGTTTCCGATACTCTCCACCTCACAAATCCAATAGCAATCGTTGTTGTATATCTTGGATTCGGTGCAGGTCTGTCAGTGTTCATGTTTTGTGGATTTGCAAAGTCGATTCCTTTGGAAATAGAGGAGGCAGCTATGATTGATGGCTGTAACCCAATACAGACATATTTCCAAGTGGTTATGCCAATTTTAAAGCCTACTTGTATCTCCGTTGCAATCCTACAGGCAATGTGGATATGGAATGACTACTTGCTTCCATCGCTTATTCTTGATAAAACAAAGTATAAAACCATTCCAATTGCCATTCAGTATCTAAAGGGAGGTTACGGCTCGGTAGATATGGGTGCTATGATGGCTATGCTTATTGTTGCGGTAGTACCGATTATTATATTCTATTTGATATGCCAGAAGTATATCATTGAGGGTGTTGTTGCCGGTGCTGTTAAGGGTTAACTTTTACGACTGAGTAAATACTATAATAAATCCTCTGTTGATCAAGCGTCACAGAGGATTTTGTTTATATTATTATATTGACATATATTCTATAATGTGGTACACTTTAGTAGAATTACATTTGTAAGACAGTTAATGTTGCGGCAGCACTGTATGTTTAACACTGCGAGTTTGATACTCGGTTGAACAAATAGCTGAAGCTCCGTGCAACAGCATCGTTGCACAATAGGCGTTTGCTGCACAACAATTTAACTTTTTGCCAATGTAAATTAAAAAAAGTTTGGAGTGTATGAGAATGGGCGTATTATCTATTCTGTTTCAGGTGGTGTCACTTGTTCGAAATCCCTATGAAACATCGTATTTTTTTGCAAGATTACTGTCATTAGCAATAATGATTTTCTATTGTTATTGCCTTGTTCGTCTGTTTCAAAAAGCCGGTGTAGCAGGTTGGAAAGCATTTGTTCCGCTGTATAATCTATACCTTTTGACAAAAATTGCGTGTGGAAATGGAATATGTTGTCTATTACTGTTTGTTCCTATTGTAAATATATTTTTCGATTTCTATTTGTTAGTTAAGCTTGCAGAGTCATACGGTAGGGATACCGGTTTTGGAGTCGGTCTTTTCTTTTTGGGTTTTATTTATCTGCCGATTCTTGCACTTGGTGACTCTCAATATGTGGGTGAATACGGATACGAAAAATACAGTTACAATAATTCTAGGTATCAGTATGCGAACGGCGGTTATCAGCAGGGTGGTTATTCACAAGGCGGATATTCACAGGGTGGATATCAGCAGGATTTCTACCAACAGAATAACTATCAGCAGAACGGTTCTCAGCAGGATTTCTACCAACAGAATAACTATCAGCAGAACGGTTCTCAGCAAGATTACTACCAGCAAAGTGGCTACCAACAGAATGGTTACCAGCAACAGAACGGCCTTGAGCAGGGGAACTATTGGCAGAGTGGAAATAAAA
>CAMWIZ010000054.1 GCA_947174455.1 uncultured Clostridia bacterium
TTGCAAAATATCTTATATTTAGTACAAGTTTTTCCCTATAATAAAACAAATAGCGTAACAGACCTTGAAATTTTTCAATCAATATGATAAACTTTATTAGACACTGCGGTGATTTATACTACATCACACTGAAAAATCAGTGCAGTTATGCAAGGCGATACCGCACAGTTACGGCACGGCGGTGGTTGTGCAGTGCCGCTTTAATAATTGCTAAAGAAAGGAATGATTTGAATGTCAGGACATTCAAAATGGAGTACTATCAAGAATAAAAAGGCAAAGATTGACGGTGCAAGAGATTAAATATTTACAAAACTCGGCAGAGAGCTTATTGTGGCAGTTAAAGAAGGCGGCAGTGCCGACCCAAATGTAAACTCAAAGCTTAAAGACTGCATTGCAAAAGCAAAGGCTAACAATGTACCTAACGAAAACATTGATCGTATAATCAAAAAAGCCGCAGGCGACGGTGACACTTCTAAGTACGAAGCGAACACATACGAGGGTTACGGTCCCGGCGGAATTGCTGTTATTGTAGAAACATTGACAGATAACAAGAACAGAACCGCAGGAGAGGTAAGACACTACTTTGACAAGTTTGGCGGCAACATGGGTACACAGGGTTGTGTAGCATTCATGTTCTCACGCAAGGGTGTTCTCATTATTGAAAAAGAGGACCTTGACGAGGACAAGGTTATGGAGGACGCATTGGAGTGCGGTGCTTCCGATTTTCAGGCTGAGGATGATGTATTTGAGATTTACACAGAGCCTGACGACTTCAGCACAGTAAACAACGAGCTTACCGCAAAGGGTTATACATTCGTTGAGGCTGAAATTGAAATGGTTCCAAGCACATATACCGCTTTAACCGACGAGGAACAGATTGTAAAAATGCAGAAGCTTCTTGATACTCTTGAAGATAATGATGACGTACAGAATGTATGGCACAACTGGGAGTACGATGAACCTCAGGACGAGGATTGATTTATAAGCATAATAAAAGAGTTGGTACCGATTTTTCGTTATTTTGGTACCAACTCTTTTTATTTGAATTTAATTGTTGAGCGTAAATTACAAATCAATCGTAATTATTCGGTGTTATCTCAATCACTCTTCTATGGTGCACCGCTTTGTAAAGTTTTGCACAAGCTTTTGAAAAAGCTTGTGGATTCCAAAGGCAACACTGCGATTGAGAGCCGCAGCTGTCAAAACACCCTTTTCCTTAGAAAAGCGGAGAAAGGCAAAAACAAACTGCTTTATACCAAAAATTCTTATCGGGGAGAATCTGCCGCAAGCTCCACCAGCTTGCTCAGCCTATGGTTTAGACCTGACTTGCTGAGTGGAACGGTCAGCATAGCACCCAAATCCTTTAGCGATGCCTGTGGGTATTCAACCCTAAGTCTTGCAACTTCTCTTAACTCCTCGCTGAGCGTTTGCAGTTTTCCGCTCTCCTCAAGGACTTGTATAGCCTTAATTTGCTTTACCGCCGCAGTAAATGACTTATCGGTATTGGCTACCTCAAGGTTGATTTTTCTATTAGCGGCATTATTGTAGCTTTTTACAATCTTTGCCTCCATTACAGACATACTTGCCGCTGTCGCCCCCATTAGGGTAAGCAAGTCTGAAATATCGTCACTGTCCTTTAAATAAACTATATACACTCCCCTGCGTTTTATAACCCTTGGGGCAATAATTTTTTCACTGACAAAGGCGGTCGTTTCCGTAATAAGCTTACACAAATCCTCTGCCAAATTTTTGTGCTGTACAACAAATTCCAAATGATACTCCGTTTCGGGTGAAGCTATACTTCCGCAGGTAAGAAAAGCACCACGCAGAAATGCCGCCGCACACTGCTCATTCTCAATATTTGCCCTGTTTATCCTCAATGATACTTCGCCGTTATCGTGTCCAAAATATGCACAAACACGGCAGCAGTCTATCTCATTTGGGAGCATTACCTTGTACAGTCTGCCATCGTTTTTTCTTGCAGTCAGTGTTGACTGAACCTCAACCATTGAGCCGGTTTTTTCCGTTATAATTTCACTGAAACGGTTCACAACAGCATTGCACTCTGTTCTGAAGGATATCTCATTCTCACCGAAATGCTTGGAAAACAACAGCAAGCCGTAAGCTTCCGAGTGGATTATCTCATCATATTTTAAGACCGTTCTGCAAAGCTCTTGCTTTGTATCTGCCGAAAAAGACACTTTATCACTCCCAATTATGCCTTGCCTATGTCACGGTGGTGAACACTTACTTTGTGATGATTATTCAGCAAATGATTATACACAGCCTGAGTAAGTGCAACCGAGCGGTGCTTTCCCCCCGTACAGCCGATTGCAATAACAAGCTGACTTTTACCCTCATTTGCATAAAGCGGCATTGAATAATCAAGAAATGCTATAATCCTGTCAAGCACACCCTTAGACTGCTCCCACTTCATAACATACTCACGTACAGGTTCATCCAATCCATTCTTGTATTTTAAATCCGCTATATAAAACGGGTTTGGCAAACAGCGGACATCAAACATCAAATCCGCCTCTGTAGGTGTACCGTACTTAAAGCCAAAGGACATACACTGCACAGCAAGTGCGGAGGTGTCGCTGTCAAGAAACAGTGTTGTTATTCTCTCTTTAAGCTGGGCAGACGACAGGTAAGAGCTGTCAATCAAATAATCTGCCGACTCTTTAAGTTTCATCAGCAAAGCACGTTCTATATTTACAGCCTCGCTGAGTGAATGTAAATTTGAATCTGTAAACAACGGGTGCTTTCGCCTGGTCGCTCTGAAACGCCTTACAAGCACGTCTGTGTTAGCATCAAGATATAAAATCTTATACGGTCGGTTCTCTTTACGCAGCTTAGTCAGTGCCTTAAAGAACTCATCAAAAACCTCACCGCCCCTTACGTCAAGAACAACGGCAACATTTTTCATTCGGGCGTCTGCCGACTTGTCGCACAACTCATAGAATGTTGTCAACAGTGCAGGCGGAATATTATCCACACAGTAAAAACCTATATCCTCCATAGCATGTAAAGTCGAGGTCTTACCGGCACCGGAAATGCCGCTTACAATTATAAACTCCATATTATCTCCTTTTACCGCCTTTGTCCCCAACAGAATGAACTTTCTGTCAGTCAGGCTCTTTCCTTATATATCTTCCGTTACTCAATATAAAGCTAAAGGTATAAGCTCCACTGAAAAATCACTAAAGCCTTATCCCTAAACTCGCAATATTTTAGAATCCCCTTTATAGGCATTTGCCAAAAAATACCTACAACAAAATTATGCGTTGCTGCCAAAGATAAAATCACAGCCTGTTAATTTCACACTCCAGCTCAACACCTGTTTTTTCAAGGACTGTGTCTTGTATGTGCTTAACAAGTTTGCATACATCGTCGCAAGTTGCACCGCCTTTGTTTACAATAAAGCCAGCATGCTTTATGCTTACTTGGGCCCCACCAATCTGTTCGCCCTTTAGGTTGCACTGCTCAATAAGTCCACCTGCAAAATATCCCTCAGGACGCTTGAATACACTGCCCGCACTGGGGAACTCCAACGGCTGCTTACTTCTTCTTCTGTCCATAAAGTCATCCATACGTTCCCTTATGCTGTCATGACTGTCCTCTTTAAGCACAAGAATAACTCCGCTTATTATGTAGCCGTTATCGGTAAAAACACTGTGTCTGTAAGAAAGATTCATTTCATCAACCGTGAATCTTCCCTGACTGCCCTGTGGGTCTATGTAGGAGGCACTCATAAGAACGTCCTTCATCTCGCCGCCGTAAGCACCTGCGTTCATATACGCTGCTCCGCCAACCGAACCGGGAATACCCCACGCAAACTCCAAACCGCTTAAATTGTGGTCAAGTGCAAATTTGCAAAGCTTGGCAAGAGACACACCCGCACCGCAAAAAACAGTGTTTTCTTCAAGCAGAGATATCTTTTTGAAATCACCCTCAAGCTTAAACATAATTCCGTTGTAGCCGTCATCGCTGACAAGAAGATTTGAACCGTTGCCGAGTATAAAATACGGTACATTTTCATCCGTACAAACTCTGACAAGGTCAGACATAGTTTTAAGATTCCCAACAAAAATAATTGCTCTTGCTTCACCGCCGATTTTAAAGGTGGTGTATTTACTCATCGGTTCATGCTCAAGAACCCTGCAGCCACGACCGATTGCCGACTGTATAATTATATTGATGTTTTCGTTTATATCCATGCTTCCTCCGTTGCCCCCTAATACTGTACTATAAAATCAGCCGATTTTTTAAGCTTAATATAGCAATACATTACTTATCAAAATGCCTTATGACATCACTTCTGTAACTTATTTTATGCCTTTTTAAAACATTAGTTAAACCGTTCAATTATAGTACTGTGATACAATATTATATAGCACCGCACCGTTTTGTGTGTATCAATCGGTATCAGTACAAAGAGATATTGTGCTGAATTAAATATCTATTAAAAAGCTCCACAGACGAATTTACAACAAGCTCCTCAGGGAAATCTATCTCTTTAAGCATCTGTATAGCTTCGTCCGCCCTGCCAAGCTGCGTCATAAAGTGTGCATCAGTATTGATTATAACGGAGGCACCAACCTTTTTGCAGATTTTTGCAATTTCAACACAGTTTGACATTGAACCCTTTTTATTTCTGAAAGTCGAATTGTTAATTTCCACAAGCTTGCCGTTCTCGGCAAAAACAGGAATAACACGCTCATAGTCATACTCGTACTCTGGAGTACCGCTGTGACCGATTACGTTAACGTACGGATTTTTCGCTACATTAAGGTACAGCTCAGTACAGGTTTCCACAGTTGGTTTGACGACAGATGTGTCAAGCGTCGGATTATGCAGTGAAGCTACTATCCACTCCAACCTCTCCTGCAAATATTCCGCAATATCAAGCCTGCCGTCAAAGTCGGCTATATTCGCCTCTGCCCCTTTTAACACCCTTACACCTAAATATGTAGACGGAATAGCGGAAAGATTATCAAAATACCAAGTTCTGGGTGAACCCGGCATATTCGGACCGTGGTCTGTAAGTGCTATGGCATACAGTCCCAAGTCGGCCGCTTCCTGAATCATTTCCTTAGCTGTACCGTATGCGTGTGTTGATGCCAAGGTGTGCGTATGAGTATCTGCAACTATTCTCATGTTTTATCTCTCCCAGTGTATTGAGCCCTTGCCGCTGTCATCGTCAACATCATATGCCATTCCCAGGCCTGCAAGCAGCTCCTTTGCTGCGTTGTAACCCATTTTTTTCTGTCTGCTGTTCATTGCGGCGGCCTCGATAATAACCGCCAGGTTACGTCCGGGCTTAACTGGGATTGTAATAGTTGGAACTTTATTTCCCAAAATTTCCATATACTCGGTTTCCATGCCCATTCTGTCATAAATCTTCGCATTATCCCAAAGCTCCAGATTTATAACCATATCTATTTTTTCCGTCATCTTTACAGCACCCATACCGTAAATGCGTCGGGCATTGATAATGCCTATACCTCTAAGCTCAATGAAGTGTCTTATATTTGCAGGGGAAGAACCTACCAATGTTTTTGCAGACACCCTGCGTATCTCTACGGCATCGTCCGCAATCAGTCTGTGACCTCTTTTAATCAATTCAACGGCGGTTTCGCTCTTGCCTATTCCGCTGTCGCCCATTAACAAAAGTCCCTCACCGTAAACTTCTACCAATACGCCGTGACGTGTAACCCTCTGTGCAAGCTCTACATTCAGGAATGATACAAGCGATGCTGTAAACTCGGAAGTTGGGTCAGATGAAACCAAAAGGGAAACATTATACTTTGCGGCAACCTCCTTTATTTCGTCAAAAGGTTCAAGGTCACGGCAAAATATCATTGCCGGCGGAGCAAGCGACAAGAATCTCTCAAGTGATTCTTTCTTTTCGCTTGACGACATTTTTGCAAAGTAATAATATTCTTTTTTTCCTATTATCAAAATTCTGTTTTTATCAAAGTAATCGAGGTACCCCGTGAGTTCCAATCCGGGTCGGTTATAGTCGGGAGATGTTACAAAAATCTTCGACAAATTATCGGGCACATAAACCTCTCTGAGTGAAAACTCCTTAGCAATTTTTTCAAGCGATACTGTATAATCCATAAAATAGACCCCTTAAAATTCGAGTTAAAGCACAGTCGGCACTAAGCCGTGAGCTTAATTGATGTCAGATGTATAATAATCGGGACAATATCCGACGTTGGTATTTGCGTGGTATTGTCCTAATGATTATTATACATTATTTTTTATAATTTTTAAAGGGA
>CAMWIZ010000055.1 GCA_947174455.1 uncultured Clostridia bacterium
ATATAAGAGGTGAACGCTGTGTCCAGGTCTTTTTCCAGAAGAGTATTAGTGAGAATAGTTTCGTATTCGCTTGCCGCCGCAGTTTTGCTGTTAGGTGCAGGGATAAGCGGGTATAAGCTCATGTCACGCTACAAAACAACAATAGAATACAAATATCAATCTGCACTGAACAACTTGTCTGACTACATGTCAAACATTAAATCAACGCTTGAAAAGGGGCTGTACGCAAACACAGCTGCTCAACAACAGCCGCTTCTGGCAAAGCTTATGACGATGACAGAGGGAGCAAAGGCTTCCATGGGGCAGCTTCCTATCAGCGGTGAGCAATCGGAGACAATACAAAAGTACTTTGCACAAATCGGTGACTTCTCCTCCTTTGCACTTACAAAGCTTGCAAAGGATATTCCGTTAAGTGATGAGGAAAGGGAAACCCTCAGCATTTTCTACGAATATGCAAAGGAACTTGATATGTCCATCAGCGACATATCCGCAATTTACGGCAATGGTGGGATTGACTTGGGTGAAAGCATAACCCTAACCGGAAATCTTGAGAACATCGGCGATGAAGTCGAGGAGCTTACGCTCGACAGCGGTTTCCGTGAGATGAATGAAGGCTTTACGGATTACCCCACAATGATTTATGACGGACCATTTTCCGATCATATGCTAAGGCAGGAAGCAATGCTTCTGAAGGGTCAAAAGGAAATAACTAAGTATGAAGCACTGGCGGTTGCGTCGGACTTTATCGGTTGCTCACAAGGCGACCTATCCTATGACGGGGAAAGCGGGGGAAATTTACCGACCTACAACTTTTCGGGCAAAGATATATACATTACCGTAACAAAAGTGGGCGGTATGATAAATATCTTTGAGCGATACAGTGACGTACACGAAAGCAAGCTTAACTTTGCACAAGCTACAGAGAAGGCAAAAAAATTTTTAAAACAGGAGCTGGGTAATGATTTTTCCGAAAGCTACTATGTAAATCAGGGCAATATATGCACCATAAATTTTGCCTACACAGAGAATGAAACCGTATATTACAGCGACCTTATAAAGGTGGGTATAGATATGTCAAGCGGCGAAGTAGCAAGCTACTGTGCAACGGGATACATTATGAACCACCGCAAAAGGGAACAGTCCTCTCCTGTTTTAACACAAGAGGAAGCAGAGCAATCCGTCAGCCCCTTGCTAAAGGTGGAAAGCACCAAGCAGACAGTTATACCAAACGGGGGCACAAACGAGGCTCTTTGCTATGAGTTCACCTGCAAAAGCGGTGATGAAACCGTACTTGTATATATCAATGCAGAAACAGGCATGGAGGAACAGATTTACATTGTTCTTCAGCAGGACAACGGAATACTGGTAGTATAACAAAAACGGATAATGGACACGCAAGCGGTTCATTATCCGTTTTTTACTACTAAGCTAGTACTTGATTCGTTCTGCTTGTCTTTGACCTTAGCAATCAGCAATATTTATTACTTTAAAGCATCAATAGCGGCGGTAATCATTGCAATTTTCTCCTGCTCCTTGGCAGCTTGTGACTTAATTTTCTCTATTACCTTTTCAGGAGCTTTTGACATAAAGCCTGCGTTATTAAGCTTGCCCTCGTCCTGTGCGAGCAGCTTTTTGGTTGCTTCCAGTTCTTTGTTCAGTCGCTTTAACTCGGCCTCTTTATCCACAAGCTCATCCATAGGGATATATATTTTTGCATCTGCCGTTACAACGGTAACTGCTCCGTCAATGTCATAGGCTTCGCCCACCTCAACCTCACTTGCAGATGCAAGCTTACAGATAAATTTTGCACCGTTCGTGAAGGTATCCCTAAAGGATGATGCTACATAAACCTTAGCTTTTCTTGACGGGGGCACATTCATCTCAGAGCGTCTGTTTCTGATAGCCTTGACAGCGTCCATTATTCTTGTCATTTCCGCTGTAGCCTCAATGAAATTAAGTTCTTCCTTATACTCAGGGAAGCTTGACAGCATAATTGTTTCACCCTCATGCGGAAGTGACTGCCAAATCTCCTCCGTAATAAACGGCATAAACGGGTGCAGCAGCCTGAGTGCTTGGTCAAGAACCCACACCAATACCTGTCTTGCATTCTGTGCGGACTGACCGTCACTCTGAAGTCTTGCCTTTGCAAGCTCAATGTACCAATCGCAATAACAGTCCCAAATAAAGTCGTAAACCTTTTGCACAGCTATACCCAACTCATACTTGTCAAGGTTCTCGCAAACCTCCTTGGCAACGTTGTTGAGGGTACTGATAATCCATTTATCCTCTGTTTCCAGCTCTTGCGGAAGCTTGTTTTCCACGTCAAAGTCGTCAATGTTCATGTGAACAAATCGGCTTGCATTCCACAGCTTATTTGCAAAGTTTCTGCTTGCTTCCACTCTCTCATTGTAGAAACGCATATCATTGCCGGGTGCGTTGCCTGTGACAAGAGTAAGTCTGAGAGCATCTGCACCGTACTTCTCAATAATCTCAAGCGGATCTATTCCGTTACCGAGCGACTTGCTCATTTTTCTGCCCTGAGAGTCACGAACCAAACCGTGAATAAGAACAGTTCCAAACGGAATTTTACCGACATGCTCCAGTCCGCTGAACATCATACGCATAACCCAGAAAGGGATAATGTCGTATCCTGTTACAAGCACACTTGTCGGGTAAAAGTATTCAAGCTCCTCCGTACTGTCAGGCCAGCCGAGTGTGCTGAACGGCCATAATGCCGACGAGAACCATGTATCAAGAGTATCGGGGTCTTGACGCATTTGACTTCCGCATTTGGGGCAGCAAACAGTATTTTCTTTTGTAACCACGGTTTCGCCGCAGTCGTCACAGTAGAAAGCAGGAATTTGATGTCCCCACCACAACTGACGAGAAATACACCAGTCACGGATATTTTCAAGCCAGTGGAAATATGTTTTTTCAAAGTGTGTAGGTACAAAACGTGTTTCGTTATTTTTAACAGCATCAATGGCAGGACCTGCAAGGGGCTTCATCTTGACGAACCACTGCTTTGAAACTCTGGGTTCAACTGTTGTTGAACATCTGTAGCAAGTGCCGACATTATGTGCATAGTCCTCAATCTTAACTAATGCACCCTCTGCCTCCAAGTCGGCTACAATAGCCTTTCTTGCTTCATATCTGTCCATACCTGCATACTTCGGGTAATCGTCTGTAATTTTAGCGTCATCTGTCATTACATTGATAACCTCAAGGTTATGACGCAGACCTACCTCAAAGTCATTGGGGTCATGTGCAGGTGTTATTTTAACAACGCCCGTACCGAAGTCCATCTCAACATAGTCGTCCGCAACAATTGGAATTTCTCTGTGAACTATAGGAAGAATAAGAGTTTTTCCAACCATATCCTTATAACGCTCATCGTTTGGATTAACTGCAACGGCAGTATCGCCAAGCAAGGTTTCCGGTCTGGTGGTGGCAAGGTTAATATACCCGCTGCCGTCGGAAAGAGGGTAACGCAAATGCCAGAAGTGACCTGCCTGCTCCTCATACTCAACCTCTGCATCGGAGATAGATGTAAGGCAATGCGGACACCAATTTATTATACGCTCGCCGCGGTAAATAAGCCCCTTCTCGTAAAGGCGGACAAAAACCTCCTTAACAGCCTTGTTGCAGCCTTCGTCCATAGTAAAGCGTTCACGCTCCCAATCGGCAGAAGAGCCGATTTTTCTGAGCTGCTTTACTATACGTCCGCCGTACTCTTCCTTCCATGCCCAAGCTCGCTTTAAAAATTCATCCCTGCCAATATCCTCTTTTGTGATGCCCTCTTTACGCATAGCCTCAACAATTTTCGCCTCTGTCGCAATAGAAGCATGGTCTGTACCGGGAAGCCACAATGCACTGTAGCCCTGCATCCTTTTAAATCTTATAAGAATATCCTGCAAGGTATTATCCAGTGCATGACCCATATGCAACTGACCTGTGATATTCGGCGGCGGCATTACAATAGTGTACGGTCTTTTATCCTTATCAACCTCCGCATGGAAGTAACCGTTATTCATCCAAAATTCATAAATTCTGTTTTCAAACTGCCCCGGCTCATAAGCCTTAGCAAGTTCCTTTGCCATATTACAAAACCTCCGTATTGGGACAAATCATATTTTCTGAAAAACATAAAAGAAACGGATTTTTAACCCGACCGTTATGCTAATGATACGTCCGAAATTCTGATAAACAATTACTTTATATTATCGCATTTACTTACTTTTTTGTCAATAGCGGTGAACGGAGCGTTGTGAGCCTTAGCCCCATATGGCACTGCGAATACATCAGAAGTCAGAGATAATATCCAATGCCCTTTTTTGAATAAGTGATGCGTCCTTTAACGTGATTTTTCCGTCTAAATTCACGTCCGCATTTATCATTGCATTATCGGTATAAGTGTCGCTGTCTATACCTATAGACATTTTTTGTACTCTCTGTGCGTCCTTTAGAAGAATATCACCGTCATTGTCAATGTCGCCCAATCTGTTAGTTGTGGCAATTACCTTAAAGCTAAGCTTACCCACCCTACTTTCAGGGTAGGCATAGATTGTCGTTAAATCGCCTATTTTTCCGTTAAGATAATAGTAACCTTCCCCTTCTTGTACATTCGGACGCATGACTACGTTATTATCGGAATTATACATTGTTTCTGCTACACCAATACGTGCGGCAATATTTCTTTCGTCACGACTGAAGCGGCTCATATCAATTTGCACACCGATAAATGCCTCGCCCTCCGGCAGGGTAAAGTTCTTTATGTCAATACTCTGGTAGCCTGAGTACTCTATAACTCCCGAATTAAGTACTGTCCATGAGGCTGTATCGCTTGACGGCTCTCCATTTACAGAAGGAATATAGTAAACTGTATAGTTTGCGTCTGCACTTTCTGTTTCAAAAATCACCTTTTCCATTATATTGTGCTGACCGTCAAAGTTGAATTTGCTTATGTAAGTTACATCAGGGTAATACAACCCGTCGTAGCCATTGTATATACCTATACTGTTCGTTACGCCGTCATCTTCGTTTTGGTAAATAATATCATATGGATTGTTGGTTCTTACATCTGTTATCGCAAAACCGAAGCCCATTACATTTTCCATATTGAGAAAATAATCTTCGTAAGACATCCAGAAGTAACCGCCGTCGCTCCACCAATCTCCCCAACTGTTTTTAACAAGCCAAGCACCGTCATTTTCCGGTGTATTGTTAAATGCCTCCTTGGGATAGTTATCGTCCCAACCAACTATGCACACAGCGTGACCGTAGTAATTGACGGGATAATCTAAGTTATTTATCCCATGCTCAAGCGGTGGATAGTAGAAATTTTTGCAACCGTTGTATTCACTCATATAAATCTGGTCATCATTATAGGAGGAGTTAACTCCTCCGTACCTGTATACAGCATTTTTTATGGTTTCTACATCACCGGATAAGTACATTGCCCCCGTAACATTATACGGAATACTTGCAGTATCCATATTTGACGGGAGGGTATTTGTATTACTGCCATCATAGGGAACTTCGTTTTCTGTCGCAGGGCCTTGCCATGACATATAGTACCCTAAGGCTATGGCGGCAAAACCGCCGCTGTCAATAGTGTTGTTTTGCCAGCCAAAGCCGTCCGTGTTGTACTGCGATGTTCCCCACCAAGCCAAGTGATTTTCCGACAAATCGTGTACGCCCTTTCCGTCCTTTATTAAAAAGGCCTCCAGTGCAGATGTACTTCCAAATGCCCAGCAGGTACCATGCTCTCCTTGATTTTTTACCGATGTAACTTCGCTTTTGTAAGAGGACGGGAGTAAACCTGAAGAATGCAGTACAGTACCCTGATGTGTGTTTTTTGTTATCTGAACTCCTGAATCCTCCGACACAATAAGCGAACCTTTCTTCACAGCATCGTAAAGCTCGGACTCAGCCGCCGGACTGCCTACTGCAACATAATTTTCATCAATTTCCGCAGCATCTGCACCTACGACTGCCGATACCGCCACAGCGGCTGTTGTAAAAATTACGGCAGCTTTTTTTGCAGAAAAGTTATCACCCATAATCTTGTCCCCCTTTTTATGTAATTGCATCTGCATATCAGCGGTCAAATAGAAAAATTATGCGATGCAAAAGCAGCCATTTTTATATGAATTGTGTTATCACATAAAATCCACTTATGGCTAATTGTATTTGTACAATTATATCAATCTTTTGCCTTGTTGTAAAGACTTTAAAAAGAGCAACAGTAATATTTTAGTAAGATCCGTCATAGTAT
>CAMWIZ010000056.1 GCA_947174455.1 uncultured Clostridia bacterium
GTCTTATACCAAAAAGGCTCTGCCCAAGTGGTCATATCCTTTGGGAAGCTTGACAGCAAGATGATTCTTGCTGCAAGGGCAGGATTTACGAAATTGTTTCCGATTCCGCCGAACATCTGCTTTACAACAACAATTGCTACAACTGAGCCGAAAGCAGCAAAAATAGGATTTATTCCTACAGGAAGGTTCAATGCAAGCAAAAGACCTGTAACTACAGCGGAAAGGTCGGTTACGGTGTTCTCTCTCTTCATTACCTTTCTGCAAATATACTCTGCCAAAACGGCAACCAAAATTGTATCGGCGATAATCATCAATGCTCTGAAGCCGAATAATACAACCGAAGCTATCGCCGCAGGAATAAGTGCAATTATAACATCAAGCATTACCTTTGTGGTGGTTGTGTTTGTTCTGATATGAGGTGATGCTGAAACTATTAGCTTTTCGTTCATTTATTGCCCCTCCTTACTTCTTTGGTGCAGACTTAACCAAAGCCTTGCCCATACGCATAGTCTGCACAATCGGACGGTGAGCAGGACAGTTGAAAGCACAGCTTCCGCACTCCATGCAAACCATTACACCCTGTCGGTTAAGTTCATCTGTATCTTTACGCTTGACTGCACCTGCAATGGCTGTAGGCACAAGTCCCATCGGACAGCTTTGCACACATCTGCCGCAGCGAATGCAATCGGTAGTTTTTTGAATAACGGCGTCCCTCTCTGTAAATGCAAGAATTGCATTGTTCTGTTTCATAATCGGAACGTCATCATTTGCCAAAGCTATACCCATCATAGGACCGCCGCTTATGATTTTGCCGGGTTTTTCGCTGTAGCCGCCGCAAAATTCTATGATATCCTTAACCGCAGTACCTATAGGAACTATTACATTCTTTGGCTCTGCAACGGCAGAACCGTCAACGGTAAGTCTTTTGCTTACAAGCGGAATACCTGTTTTTAAATAAGAAGAAAGGAATGCAACAGACGTTATATTCATAACTATACAGCCTGTATCTATCGGCAGCTTTCCCACGGGAACTACTCTGCCTGTACAAGCCTTTATGAGAACCTTTTCCGCACCTTGAGGGTAGCGAGCCTTCAAAGGCAGAACACAGACATTCTTTGCCTCTTTCTCCTTACTTTCCTTAATCAGTTTTTTCAGAATCTTAATTGCTTCAGGCTTGTTGTCCTCAATACCTATAATACCACGTTCAAGCTTTAGCAATCTCATTACTGTGAAAACACCGTTAAGCACGTTGTCGGAGTTTTCAATAGCCTCTCTGTTATCAACTGTTATATACGGCTCACATTCTGCACAGTTGATTATGAGAGTATCCGCCTTTTTGCCGTCGGGTACAGAAAGCTTAACGTGTGTTGGAAAGCCTGCACCTCCAAGACCGACAAGACCGCTGTTCTTAACTGCCGCAATCAGTTCCTCCGCATTGTTTACAACAGGAGGTTTTACATTCTCGCTTACACGCATTTCCCCGTCTGATTCAATTACAATCGCATCAACCATGCTTCCGTTAGTATGCTTAATTTGTGTAATTTTGCTTACCTTACCGGAAACAGTGGCATGAATCGGCGAAGAAACAAATCCGCCGCTTTCGGCAACCACATCGCCTATACCAACAACCGTACCTGCCTTGACCACAGGTTTGCACGGTGCACCGATATGCTGCGACACAGGCAGTATAACCTGCTGCGGACACGGCATGGTAACCGACTTACAGTCAAGGGTATTTTTCCTGTGTGGTGCTTTTGCTCCGCCACGGGTTTTAAACGGCTTTTTAGGTAAATCCAATCTATCCTTGTTCAACCCTTTTCTCTCCTTTTTCATAAAAATATACACTTGAATATTGTAACACCATTTCCTGCAATTTTCAACAAAATATGAACGCATTCTTACAAATTCGACATATGTGCTTAGTTTTTTATTTTTGTTGTTGCTGTTTTAGTGCGTTTTGGTTTTATTTCTTAATTCTACAAAATAATGCGATTTTTAATGTGGATTATTTTTCCTTATAATGCAGTTTTATTCTTAAAAGCCTGCACTGGTTTCAGCCACTTTAAGCCATGTACAACACCGTAACTTTTCCGTTCCCACAATAATAAATATGCAATTATCGGAAATAATAGCTTTAAACGGAATGAGTTCTTAACATTACCGCACAATTACATTGATTACTAAACAATGAATATATACAGTGAAGGGAGTATTATAATGGATTATGTAAATGCTTTTTGGGTAGGTGGTTTGATTTGCGTTGTCGGACAAATACTTATTGACAAAACAAAGCTCACCCCTGCAAGAATTTTAACAACTTATGTGGTGCTGGGCGTCATACTTGGTGCTGTAGGCTGGTATGAACCTATAGTAGAATTTGCCGGTGCAGGTGCGTCTGTACCTCTTTCAGGATTTGGTTACACCATAAGCAAGGGTATAAAGGAAGCCGTACACCTCAGCGGTGCATTGGGTATTTTTACAGGAGCTGTAACGGCTGCGGCTGCAGGCATAACCGCTGCACTGATTTTCAGCTTTGCAGCAGCTCTTATAACACGTTCATCTGATAAAAGCTAAGTAAAGTCTTAAAAAATACAGGAATATTGTGCCTTTAAAAATCGTAGACTAAAAAAGAGTCAGACAAAAATTTAAGAAACCTCAAATTTTTGGTTAGGCGATGGATTTTGGAGCTTTTGTAAAGCTTAAAAAGGCTTGCGGTCTCAAGGCAGAACCCTGAAACCGCAAGCCGTCAAACCCCCATTTCCTCATAGCAGCGGATAGAGGCAGAAACATACTATTTAACATGAAGATTTTATGATTGGGGAGAGTATGCTGCTTTAATATTTTTTAATCTACGAAAAATTAGTAAACGTTGCCGTCTTTGTAACACTGTCAACATGAATATATACATCCATACAGGTTATATTATCCTTTTCGTAAACATACTCGAAACAGGGAAGAACACCGTCTTTGGATTTCTCCTTAAATCCATTCGCTTGTAAATATTCCATAATCTTCTTGTATGCATTTGGAATACGCTCAAAGGCAGCAACAAACGGATCGTATACCGTTATTACTGCATAGTCCGCCCCAATTTCGTTGGCATATTCTACACCGGGACAATCTGTGCAAAAGCCTTCCGGCAGAACATAAGCTGCTACATACCCCCGTAAGTGGAAACGATTCTGTAATTCGGAAGAAACATGTGGGAAATCCCATCCTATTCTTTTCGCATCAGGGTTCATTGCAAGCAAACCGGATTTTGCTGCCCAATCGTCCATATATTTGTTTACATCATCTTCCGGATTTTGAGTAATCATAATGTAGCTTGCAATGCGAAAGTCCTTTACTTTTTTTATTGTTATTTCAGAATAAACTTCATTACAGAGCATTAAATCCTCCCGAAGCAAAACGTCCAATTTGCAGGAAAATATATCGCTTAAAGTAATAATTTTCCCTAATTCGGGAATTATTTCGTCTGACTCCCATTTTGAAACAGTTTGTCGGGAAACAGACATTTGCTCTGCCAGTTGTTCCTGCGTGATTTTCTTTTGCCTTCGTAAATACTGAATATTTTTTCCTAAACTCATAAGTATCCTCCTTGTACTGGATCAGTTATATTTCTCTTATATTATTACACAAGTCAACCGATAAAACCACCAACTAACAAGTACTTTTTATATACGCAATGTCGCCTGATGCTTTACATCTCTCATAAACTACGTTATGAGGGTGTATTGCTGGTTGAATAAATGTTTAGCTATATATAAAGAAGCGACTAAGATTGCTCTTAGTCGCTTTAAATAGTATTTGCTATAGAATTTTGTCTAACTTTCTGTGGGTGATTCATTTGAACTTGTGTGGGCTTATTAAGTAAGATTTCAGTAAAGCCCTTAAACTCAAAGATTAGCTTTTGGATGAAATCTTGATAAGCTCACCTGTACCGTCTTCGCTTATACCCATTGCATAACCGCTTACCGCTGAGGATGCAAACTTGTCAAAATCAGTGGAAACAACTGGTTTTCCGTCAAGTGTGCTAATAAGGTTCTTTCCGTCAAAGAAAGTGAACATAACGGCTTTGTCGGGATATTCCTTGGACTTAATGCTGTATTCTCCGGTGGAGAGGTTGCAGACAGTGTACTTTCCGTCATTTGAAATGTAGCTCAAACCGAGATTGTCGTAACCGGATGCATCATCGTCCTCAGTAAATTGTGCAACAATGTTGCCCTCTTTGTCCAAATATATAAACTCTGTTCCAGCGGAGCTTGACGAGTTTTCCGGGTGCTCTAATCTTACATAGTTGCCGTCATCTGACAAATTGCAGTAATCAAATTTGGAGTCAATCAAAGGATTGCCTTCAAAGTCACAAATAGTATATCTGCCGCTGCTGTATGTTTTTATGAAGTTAAAGTCCTTGCCCACAGAACTCGGGCGATCTTCTAACTCAGATGAAACAGACTTGCCGGCTTCATCAACAATGACATATGATGTACCGTCGAACAGCAAGTAGTGAGTGGCGTCAAATTCGGAGACGGACTTGTCCGTTCCGTCAAAGTCAAACAGTTTTTTGCCGTCAGACGACATCAACGTAACTGTATCGCCATTTTCCAAGGTGTAGGCACCGTTGTCAAGTACCTCCATTGCTTCAATTTCTTTGCCGTCGGCATTATAGTACGAATCATTAACCTTAATAGTAGCACCGTATGCATTAACATCGGATGGTTTTGAGCTGCCGAGATTGGTTACGGCTTTTTTCTTTTCCAAATCAATAATTTCCCATTTTCCCTTTATAAACTCGGAGTCCTCAGTTGGACCGAAGGAAAAGGCAGAGCCTGTGTACAGAAGTGCTTCATCCTCGTTGTCTGTGTAGGCAGTTGCAGTAACTACATAAGCATAATGATCGTTAAGCATCTCAATAAAAGCGTATTTTTCATCTGTTATTTTATTGCCCTTGCTGTCGATGATGCCATAGCAGTTTGCTTCAGACAAGCTATTAAATTCAGTAACGGTGGTTGTGGTTACCTGATAATATCCCTTTTCCTGAGATTCAGAATCATTTCCATACCATGTTAATGTGCTTAAATCGGTATAGACAGCCTTGCCGATTGTTCCGTCCTCAGAGTTTACAACACCGTATAAACCGTCCTTGTTTGAGTAGTACAGACCGTCGAAACCGCAGTTCAAATATCGAACGTCAGACAGGTCACTTGCTTTATAGCTCTTTACCGTTTCTGCAGAAAGGCTTGCCGATGAAGCCGAATTTCCGGACGAACTCTTTTTAGAGGATGCTGACTCTTTTTCGGATTCCTCGTCAGAATTCTCCTCCTTTTCATCCTCGGATTCATTTTCCTCAGATGACTCTTCCTCTTCTACCGCACTTTCCTCGGAATCTTCTTCATCTTCGCTGTCATTGCCCAAAGGTGCTTTTGACTTTACAACAGAGGATGTTTCCTCTGAGGACGTGTTTTCCTGTAGCTTAAACAAATCACAGCCTGTAAACAATGCCGTTGATGAGAGAACCATCGCACACATAATGCAGACAAATTTTTTTGACATATGTATACCTTCCTTTAAAAAAATATTGCTTTAGGTCAACATCTCACGTTACTTTCTTGTCAGAGATACTGCTCTAAGGTTTGTCAAGAATAATTATATAACGATGAAATAATGCTTGTCAATGACTGAAAATATTATTGGAGTTTTTAACAATTATCAATAGTACCGATATTCGCAAATTGGGTCATTTTATGGCTGCGGAGTAATTAACGGCATTTCTTGCAGTTATGTGTAATAAGTTTCCTAAAGTTTATGTTTTTTTCTAAAGTTTCACCCTAAATACGGTGCGTATTCATATTGTCTTAATAATTTTATATGATAATTAGAACGTTAGACTGAAAAATTAAACTAATCTTTTTAGATTAGTACAACAAGGAGTGACACAGGCTATGGTAGAAGTTCAAAACATTACTAAGTGCTACGGCAGCAAAACGGCTGTAGACCATGTAAGCTTCACCGTAAACAGCGGAGAAATCTTAGGTTTCCTCGGTCCGAATGGTGCAGGTAAATCCACAACTATGAACATTATAACGGGTTACCTTTCATCATCAAGCGGTACCGTTACCGTGGACGGCTGCGAAATCTTGGACGACCCAAAGGGGGCAAAAAGTAAAATAGGTTATTTGCCCGAAATACCGCCCCTCTATCCGGATATGACCGTTATTAAATATCTGGATTTTGTC
>CAMWIZ010000057.1 GCA_947174455.1 uncultured Clostridia bacterium
TCTAACAAAAGGGGAGCATTTCATATATATATGTATGTTTTTTTGCGTATATATAAAAGAGTTTTAGCGAAAATCCAGTGTATGCTGTGTATAAGGCTAAAAAGTCAGTTTTAATGCGGTTTTCGGGGAATTTTATCCCTGTGCTTCTTCTGTGTATGATATGAATTAACGTGTATAAAGTGCCCCTGTGGACATCGTAGAACGAACCCACGACATAGCCGAGAAAAACCGCTGCTCAAATAGAATAAAAGACCGCCCCACCGATAAGCAGAGCAGTCACCCGATTACTAATATTATACTAATATTATACAACTATTCGGGGGTGCGGTCAATGAATAATGAAGAAATAGTTATACTTATTCAGCAGGGGCAGAAAGAATATTGTACGGAGCGGTGGGAACGTGTGAGCAAGCTTATAAATATGATGATAGGCAAATACGCAGAACGCCGTATATTACCGCCTGACATTGAAAAAGAGGACTTGCTACAGTGCGGATATTTCGCTATGTTGTCGGCTGTCAAGGCTTATGACAAAGACAAAACTTTTAAATTCAACAGCTATTTGAGTTTTCACGTCAAGAATGCCGTAAATACTGCAATTAATCACGGTAAGCGTAACACTTCCACAGTTGATATAAAAGAGTTCTCTTATAACAAGACCGTATCGGGAGATGACGGAGAGGAAACCGAGCTTTTAGAGCTTATGCAGGACGAAAGTACGCTGTATGAGTATGAAGCTCTGGAGCTGTCGGATATTCAAAAGCACGTCTGGGAGGCTGTCGCAGAGTTGCCGGAACGTCAAGGAGAAGTAATACGCAGATATTATTTAGAGGGTGCAAGTCTTACAGATTTAGCAAAGGAAAAAGGTGTGGCTGTATCAAATATCCAACAAAGGAAGAACCAAGGCTTACAAATGTTACGTAAGAATCGATGGTTAAGGAGCTTTTACAAGGAGTATTGGAGCGAGCCATACATAAATATACAGCTTTATTTCTCATACTGGAGAACAAGCCCTGAAAAATACGCTATCGAAAAAGATATTTACGATCGCAGGCAGTTGGGCGAATATATCAGCTATGGCAAGGAACAAGTGATAATTACCGCTGCTAAGGCTGAGTGTTTGGAGCAATTACAAGAGCAGCAGCATAAGCAAAGAGCGTAATTTAGGGAGGGGGGAACTGTAAAACCTCGTGCGTTAAAAATGCTGTACCCCTCCTCGGTCCCTTACAAGGCTTATTTTAGACATTTATGGGGGGGAGTATGAAAGCATATGGATAAGGTTAGAAAGAGCTTTTAAGGCTGTGCTACGGCATAGTTTAGGGTTAAAATCCGAGCGTATTCGGCTATTTCGGCTATCCTAAAAAAGTATAGTTAGATTTGTAAGTCCCTAAAAAAAGGATACGTCCATTTTTGGACGCATTCCCCGTTTAATCAAGACATTCAAGACACCCTAAAAAGTATTCTTCATTTTCTGAGTCCCTAAAAGGCTATAACTTGAAGTTAGACCCTTAACAGCACCGAATATTTCCCCACTATAAAAAAGCTATCATTTCAAATGTTACCTTTTATGCACCGTCTAACAGACACCCACAAAAACCTACTCGCAAATTACAATAGAGCAGCGGAAAAAGTTAACTAATGTTAACCTTCCGCTGCCCTTATTATTTTGTCTGTGTTGCCCTGTATCGGACGTTTTATGTACGAAGCAAAAGTTATTGATTTTAAGTATAAAAACTCAACTGTGGCTAATTATAGGAGTTTATAGGACGGTGTCGTGAAATGCGAAAGGAGTGTCGATTAAATCTACCTACCTGTAAAACTCTTACATTTTCTAACATTTTCAATGGAGTAACGAAATGTGACACCCTTTTAGGATAGTTGCATTTAGTGGCATTTAAAAACAGGTCACGAAAAGTCACGTTTTAAACCCTACAAAAACCTACTTTTGAAAACACCAACATTTACCCACATTTGGAGAGCGCAAATTTGAGCCGTCCGTTTTTCGGACTTTAGGAAAGTTTTTAGAGTTGAGCCGTCTGTTTTTCGGACGGCTGAATATCTCCACAATTCTCAACATTGAGCTGAACACAACTTTGTGCGTCCGAATTTCGGACACGCAAATTTTGTTTCAGGTTTTCTCAGGTTCTCCACAGCAACGCTTATAAATGCTGAGATTTATATTTCGCTGATAAAATTTAAGCCGTCAAACTACGTCCTTTAAACGGACGAAACCAGAAGAAAAGGACTGCCCAAAATTGGGCTGTTAGGTATGTCCGAAAAACAGACAGACCCCGAACTCCGTCCGAAAAACGGACGAAGTCCCCACAAAATTGTGGCTACCTTTTCCTGACTATCCCAAAAGAAAAAAAGAACTATGGACGGAAAACGTACAAAGTCAATCGGGAAGTATCGACGAATTTCGTCGGCGGTTATTTACTAGGTGGAGTATATCCATGTGCGATATGTACAGACATTCACCGTCGGCATTGCTTATATTTCTCGCACAGCGATAAAAAGCCGTAGAATGCTCTGTATTCGATTTTAGCCGTCAAGGGATAAACTTTTACCCTAATAAGTACCGAAAGCCCCACACAAGTCATTTAACGGCAAGTATGGGGCTGTTTCTTTAGCTATGTGTTTACGGATAATATTTAGAATTTTGCGAAAAGAAAGCTAAAGCAGCGGTTAAGAAATGATATTGAGAAAGTTTTATTGTTACCCCCTCAATAGAACCGCTGCAATTATAGGGCTGTTTTATAAATATTTTAGTAATTGCAAAAGATATTTTACATCCATTGCTTTACTATCGTTATAGTCAAGCTGTCGTTCACTAAATTGTTTAAATCCGTTTCTTTCATAAAAATTCACAAGTGGTGTTTTATCTTCACACTCTATGTATACAATTTTTCCACCTATTAACATTTGAACTTCTGCTACTGTGTCACAAGCTATTTTTAGCAATTCATCGCCGCTAATCAATTTATTATATCCATTAGTAAAGTTTTTTCCAAGCTGGGCAATAAGAGGAGCTGAGATGTGATAATTTTTTAATTCAGAATTATAAACTGCAAATTTCTTTACTCTATTCCTTAAATTACTGGAAAGTATTTTAGTGTTTATTGTAAAGTCCTTATTAGCCAGAGTAAAGTACCCGACTAATACTAACTCGCCTTTATATGATGCAAATACTAAATGTGTTCTGGAAATAAATTGAATATCAAACACTTTAGCTTTAGTTGTTAAAAATTTTTCAACATCATCGTTTAGCGGACAACTAAAAGAGGAGAGAATATTATCCACTCTCTCCTCACCTAAATTCACAATTAAATCGTTTAGAGAAATAACTTTATAACCTATAACCTGAAATTTTATTCTCTGCCATTTACTTGAATAACTCCTTGATTTTTTCTCCTTGAACTCGTTCCACAGAACGCGAGAATTTTACTTCAGTTCCTTTTGAAGCTTTCGAGTGTTCTAAAGCTTTAACAAGTTTTTGGCAAGAAGATTTATCCTTAATCTTAACATTTGCATACAAGCTACTTGTTGCCATCTTTTTACACCCCTTTCAAAGACACATTAAACTTTGTCTTATATTCTATTATACAAATTTTTCAGAAAAAGTATACAGGTAAATTTTACAAAGAAAAAATTATTGTTATTGCATTTTAAACAAAATTGTAAAAAGATACGCAATGATACGAAAAATTATGCAACGATATGAAAAGTTATACCGCTGCTGATTATAAAAAATCCGTAGGGGAGTAAATATCTCCACAGAGAGAGCCGAAATTTGGGATTTTTAGGGAATTAGGGAATTTTAGGGGGTGTTTTTACAACTTTTCTATTTTTCTTTTGTATGTATATAGAGAGAGAGTTAAAAAATTATTATAAAAAGAAAGTTGTAAAAACAGGGGGTCATTTTCCCGTTTTCCCTATTTTTCCCGATTTGTACTCCCCACCCTGTGGACAAAGAAAAAGAACAGAGCCTTTAACAGCTCTGCCCCCTGTGGTTATTATTCGGTTGTTTTTTCTCGTTCTATTCTCTGGTCTATAGCTGTTTTAATATAGCCGTTCACACTCTCGCCTACATTAGCAGCGGCTTCCGCTATCTCCTCGTATTTCTCTTTTTTCACATCTAAGGGTATGCGTTTCAATTTGGTTTTTGCATAATTCAAGTTATATTCAGTTTTCTTGCTATTATTGGACATCTGTACACCACCTTTATAAAATTGTGTGGGGAGTGCTAAATAAAACACTATTCCACTTTATCTTATTATATCATAAAACGCAACTTACGTACATAGTGAAAATAAATATAATTACGTACGTAAGTTTGGTTATTATGCCAATTTACATTTTGTTACGTACGTAGTATAATAAATACAACAGGTTAAGGAAACAGCCTAAACCGAGAACAAAGAAAGGGCGTGAATACGTTGACATTGGTAAGTACCAAGGAATGTGCTATTGAGTTTCTCAGTGCAATCAATAACGAAAAGCTGATTGACCGAGCATATTCTCTTATACAGTATCTTTGGTTAAAAGACGACACAGCGAGTTTTCCATTCATAGAAGAAAGGAGCGTTCACGATGAAGGTAACAAACAAAGTCAGAGCTAAGGTTTGCAGAATGGCTAACAATCTTATTAAAGAGGGTTACAGCAAAGCCACTGCATTTGTCAGGGCGTGGGTGCTTATAAAGCTTGAACAAGTAAAAATCCGTGTCAAGGGTGTTACTCAGGGTAAAATTCAGAAAGCTTTGGAACATCTCAGAAGATACAAGGCTGAGGACATCAGCATTCAGCTTGTACACGAGAGCAACAACCCCTACGACCGCAACGCTGTACAGGTAGTCGTAAGCGTTAAGAATAAAGGTAGTTATAAACTGTGTGACCTCATATGAGCATAACGGCTTTATTTTTGGCTTTACTTTTGCTATGAACCTTATGCAAGAAAGCCTTTTCGATAAAAGTCAAAAGTACATAGACAAGAGCGAATAATACCCATAACTGTTTTAGAAAAGTCGAGGTTAGAGCAGCGGTAATTCGCCTGTACTCTAACCTTATTTTTTTTATAGCCGCTGCTGAATATGATGTTTGTTGATGTTTATTTGATGTTTAAAGCTACGATAAACATCTGAAAATCACTGAAAGATACAAACACTAAACATGAATAAAACCGCATAACTAAGCCGTTTATTAAATGTAGCAAAAACAGGCTAAAAGCTGTAAACGGCTTTGGTAAGGATGAGGTCGTCGGTTCAAGTCCGATTATCAGCTCCATAAAAACTTAGATTTCAAGCCACTTTTTAAGGGTGGCTTGTTTTTTTGCTTTATTTGTCGTAAAATGGTTTTGTAATTTGGAATGCCGAACGATTTCTTCAAAGTAACATTTTAATGAGTTTTGTTCTCAACAACCGTGTTATGTGATTTCATTATGTATGGCAATCACTAACATTCACAGTAAATTTGCATATACATCACAATCTGCGGGGGAGGTTTTGAATGTTTGAAAATATTGAGTGGCTGTTTTTTGATATTGGTTCAACAATAATCAACGAGCATACAGCATATGAACATAGGCTTAAAGGGATAGCTGAGTCTGCCAATGTACCGTATGAAACAATTTATAAAATTGCAGTAGAATTTTATAAAGCAAATAAAAAAGGAGATTCCGAAGCGGCAAGGCTTTTTGGAGTGCAACTTCCGGACTGGTATACTGAGGGTGAGGCTCTATATGATGATGCCACACAGTGCCTTAGAACGTTAAGCACGAAATATAAGATAGGAATCATCGCCAATCAGTCATTAGGGGTTAAGGAGCGTCTGCAAAAACACGGAATACTAAGGTATATAAATTTGGTGGTTTCTTCTGCAGAGGAGGGGTTTGCAAAGCCTGATAAAAGAATATTTACAGCCGCTTTGTATAAAGGCAACTGTAAGCCCGAAAATGCGGCGATGATTGGAGATAGAATAAATAACGACATTGTTCCTGCAAATCTGTTGGGATTTTATACAATATGGATAAGGCAGGGGTTCGGAAAATATTGGAGAATCAGCAACAGTATTGAAAAGCCCGATTGTATAGTTTATAATCTTACCCAATTATGTGATTTATTGGTCAGGGATGAGGAGAGATAAGGATTGTTTATATGTAAAACGGCTAATTTAATATATACTGCCGTATTTGGT
>CAMWIZ010000058.1 GCA_947174455.1 uncultured Clostridia bacterium
GAAATCAAAGGGGTTTTGTTTGCAAAAGTAGGCAGCCTTGGATTATTTTTTTGCTGCCCATGCCGGTGTTGCCCTGATGCGGGGAATAGAATTTTAAATTCTGTGTGTCAGGGGGCAAAGTTAATTGTTTGAATTTAAATGTTTAAAATGTACCGGCATAAAACGGCAGAATTGTTTATGTAGAAAGGGCTATTTATAATGGGAGTGTACAAGGAACTGCAGGCGAGAGGTCTGCTTGCACAGGTTACGGACGAAAAAGAAATAAGAGATATGGTCAATGCGGGTAAGGCTGTATTTTACATCGGCTTTGATCCCACTGCCGACAGCTTGCACGTTGGCCACTTTATGGCACTTTGCCTTATGAAAAGACTGCAAATGGCAGGCAACAAGCCTATTGTGCTTGTTGGCGGCGGCACGGCAATGATAGGCGACCCGTCGGGAAGAACCGATATGCGTCAGATGATGACTAAGGAAACAATAGCTCACAACTGTGAGTGCTTCAGAAAGCAAATGAGCCGTTTTATAGATTTCTCAGAGGACAAGGCAATAATGGTAAACAATGCCGATTGGCTCCTTGACCTCAACTATGTGGAAGTTCTGCGAGAAGTTGGTTCTCATTTTAGTGTTAACCGTATGCTCACCGCAGAATGCTACAAGCAGAGAATGGAGAAAGGTCTTAGCTTTTTGGAGTTTAACTATATGATTATGCAAAGCTATGACTTCTATGTTCTGTTCCAAAAGTATGGCTGTAATATGCAGTTTGGCGGAGATGACCAGTGGAGCAATATGCTTGGCGGTACTGAGCTTATCAGACGCAAGCTTGGTAAGGATGCTTACGCTATGACCATTAACCTTCTGCTTAACTCAGAGGGCAAAAAGATGGGCAAGACACAAAAGGGTGCGTTGTGGCTTGACGCAGAAAAAACATCGCCGTATGATTTCTATCAATACTGGAGAAATGTTGATGACTCTGACGTTATCAAGTGCCTGAAGATGATTACTTTCCTCCCGCTTGAGGAGATTGCACAGTATGAATCTCTTCAAGGTGCGGAGCTTAACAAAGCTAAAGAAGTTCTTGCCTACGAAACAACTAAGCTTGTTCACGGTGAGGAAGAAGCGGAGAAAGCACAGCAGGCGGCAAAGGCACTTTTCGGCGGTGGCAATAACATGGATAATATCCCAACCAGCGAGCTTGTGCCGGACGACTTTACAAACGGCGGAATTGCAATTCTTGATTTGCTTGTTAAGGCAGGACTTGCACCGTCTAAGAGTGAAGCAAAACGTAATGTTGAGCAGGGCGGAGTTTCCGTTGACGGAGAAAAAATTACCGATATCAGAACAATTATTACTCTTGACAGTATAATGTCAAAGGGGGAGCTTGTTGTTAAGCGTGGTAAAAAGGCATTCAGAAGAGTTAAAGTAAAGTAATGGGGAATACTGTTTTTTAGAATATTCCGAAAGGAGGTTGTTTTCTATGAATAGAACAGGCAAGAAATCTATAGGTAACGGCTTTTTAGCGGTGATAGTTGTACTTATTTTTACCTGCGGAATCGCAACGATGCTTGTTTCGGGTTACACAATGAATCCAAACTCCAAAAAACCTGAGGATACAACAAGTACGAACACGGCGACAGATCCCGTTGCCGACAGCACATCGGGACTTCCGAGTAATGTTATACAACCGAATGCTTTTGAAGAAGAGAGTAATTTGCCGGAGGATATGAAGCTTATCAGCGTTTTAAATGACGATATATATAAGGGCTCGCTTATTCTTGTAAACTATGAGCATGAGTCAAGAATTGACGGAGAAAACCTTGTAAATATTTATGAGAAGGCGTCCGATTCATATACGGTAAAGAATGACGATATGCTTATAAACAGTGTTGTACTCAACAGCATTAACAGTTTTCTTGATGATTTTCAACAGGCACAGGGGTTAACTAATATATTCATATCAAGCTCATACAGAAGCAAAGCGGATCAAGTTGAAATTTATAACGAATCGGTTGAAAATACCGGTGAAAAGTCTACCGCATACTATGTTTCCGTTCCGGGATTCAGTGAACATCAGACAGGCTATTGCTTTGATACAGCAACCGTTAACAGTATGGGTGAAACACTTGAACTTGACGGTGAGGGAATTTATAAGTGGCTTATTGACAATTGTTCAGACTATGGTTTTATTTTAAGATACCCCGATAATAAAACAAATATTACAGGCATTGGCTACGAGACATGGCATTTCAGATATGTGGGTCTGCCACAGGCATGGTTTATTAAGGATAAGGGTCTATGCCTTGAAGAATACGTTGCAGGTATGCAAAGCTATACTTATGAAAACGGCGGTTTGCTAATAACTAAAGACAAAAAGAAGTGGGTTTCATATTATGTTCCGAAGTTGGAGGCATTTAATACAACTGAGGTACCCGTACCGAAAAATGCAAACTATACTATTTCGGGCGACAATATCGGTGGCTTTATTGTAACAGTGGAAGTAACCGACGATGCAAACAGTTCATTGCTGAAAAATGCAACGGACAAGTGGTCTTTTGACAATTCAGCTCTTGTTATAGAGGGATTTAAGGACTATGTTCCGGGCGAAGATGATAGAGATTCTGATAGTGATGCTTTTGGTGATGACAGCAGTGAAAACAGGGGCGGTGACAACCGCACCGATGATTGGACATCGGACAGCTTCTGGGACGAAGATGACGAAAGCCAGTTTGACTATGTTGACTACTATGATGACTATGATGATAACTACGAGGATTACGGCGACAGCAGCAATGTAAATTGACAAATTAGTTTATAAGTTTTAATCATATTATTACCTCAAAAAGTGTAGGAGTGCGGTGATTTACTTACCGCACTCCTGCTTCTTTTATATTTAGCTTATATCTCTTTTTCCTAACAATTTAGCACAGGTCTTGTTTTGGGTTATTGCGGTTATATATTTTGAGTGAGAACCACTTGCAGCGAGTTCTCCCAAATCAAACTTTTAATATGAAAAAGTTTATTTTCTTCCCCTCTCCGCTGCTCTTAGGCAAAGGAGTTTCTCTTTTTCTATTACGAGTTACTTATAAACTGCTGTGGAATGTTCGGTTAATAACATCAAGCTGCTGTTCTCTTGTCAGCTTAATGAAGTTTACAGCATAGCCCGACACCCTTATTGTTAACTGAGGATAATTTTCCGGATGTTCCATGGCGTCCTCCAGCAGTTCTCTGTTTAGTACATTAACGTTGATGTGATGTCCGTGTTCGTCAAAGTAGCCGTCAAGCAGTCTTGCAAGATTTTCTGAGCGTTCGTTTTCGGTTTTGCCCAGTGCCTGCGGAACAATGGAAAACGTGTAGGAAATTCCGTCCTCGCTGAAATCGTAGGGCAAACGTGCCACGGAAAGCATAGAGGCAACACTTCCTTTAGTATCTCTGCCATGCATGGGATTTGCACCCGGTGCGAACGGCTCGCCTGCTTTTCTGCCGTCAGGAGTTGCTCCTGTCTTTTTGCCGTATACAACGTTTGAGGTTATTGTCAAAATTGACATGGTGTGCGTGCTGTGTCTGTAGGTTGGGTAATCTCGAAGCTTTTCCATGAAGCTTTTTACAATGTTAACGGCTATTTCGTCAACATCAGCCTCGTTATTTCCGAATTTCGGGAAATCTCCCTCTATTTCATAATCAACAGCCAAACCGCTTTCATTTCTAATCGGCTTTACCTTTGCAAACTTTATTGCTGACAGACTGTCTGCCACAACAGACAGTCCCGCTATTCCGCAGGCACACGTCCTATAGATTTCATCATCGTGGAGTGCCATTTGCAAACTTTCATAACAATACTTGTCATGCATATAGTGAATACAGTTAAGGCTGTTAATATAAACTCTTGCCAGCCATGTCATAACCATATCAAGCTTTTCCATTACCTCGTCGTAATTCAAATATTCGCCTTGGCAGGGGGTAATTTCGGGAGTTACCTGTTCGCCGCTTTTTTCGTCACGTCCACCGTTAATGGCATACAGCAGAGCCTTGGCAAGGTTTGCCCTCGCACCGAAAAACTGCATTTGCTTACCTACACGCATACCTGACACACAGCAGGCAATTGCATAGTCATCGCCAAACTTACCACGCATCAAGTCGTCACTTTCATACTGTATAGAGGACGTGTTTACAGACACCTTTGCACAGAAGCGTTTAAAGTTTTCCGGCAGCTTTGAACTGTACAGAACAGTCAGATTAGGTTCGGGAGCAGGGCCAAGGTTTGAGAGAGTGTGCAAAAATCTGAATGACATTTTAGTTACCATGTGTCTGCCGTCGGCAGATAATCCACCCACTGATTCTGTTACCCATGTCGGGTCGCCTGAGAAAAGCTCGTCATACGCAGGTGTACGCAAAAATCGTACTATTCTCAGCTTCATTACAAAATGGTCGGTCAGTTCCTGTACTTCCGACTCGGTGATAAGTCCCAAACGCAGGTCACGTTCGGCATAAATGTCAAGAAATGTGGAAACTCTTCCCAATGACATTGCAGCTCCGTTCTGCTGCTTTACAGCCGCCAAATAAGCAAAGTACAGCCACTGAAACGCTTCTCTTGTGTTTTGTGCGGGCTTGCTGATGTCAAAACCATATTGCTCGGCAAGATGCTTCAGCTTCTTTAAAGCTTTAATCTGTTCTGCTATTTCTTCTCTGAGCTGAATTGTTTCTTCATTAAGTGCGGCAGGAGGGTTGTTTAATGAATATTCTTTATTTGCAATAAGAGCATCAACACCGTAGAGTGGAACACGTCTGTAATCGCCTATGATTCTTCCTCTGCCGTAGGCATCGGGCAATCCCGTTATAATTCCGCTGTGACGAGCTTTTCTTATTTCGGGGGTGTATACGTCAAAAACACCGTCATTGTGGGTTTTTCTGTAACGAAAAATCTCTGCAACTCTTTCGGGCAGCTTTCTGCCGTAGGCCTCAAGTGATTTTTCTACCATTCTGATTCCGCCGAATGGCATAATTGCTCGTTTTAACGGCCCGTCCGTTTGCAGACCGACAACCCTTTCAAGCTCTTTGTCAATATATCCTGTTTGGTAAGCATCTATATCTGATATGGTGTTTTCATCAATATCCAGTACGCCGCCTGCCTTTGTTTCGTCTGACATTAGCTTTCGTACCTTATCCCACAGTTGCTTTGTGTTTTCGGTTGGCGGCTGTAAAAAAGAATCGTCTCCGTCATAGGGGATATAGTTGTCGTGAATGTACTTATCTACGTCTATTATTGTTTTAATTGTGTCTGCCGACATATTTTTCTCTCCTTGTAATTATACTGTTAAGGTGTGTGCCTATTTACAACGACCTTATGCTTGCGGATTAATTTTATTTTGTGAAGTACCGTATTCTGGCGTTTTTTCGATTAATACACGGTATCTTCTGTGTGCATATAGTTATTATTGGATTATGCAGGCCCAATATTCATATAGAGCGGAAAGCAGAGCAACACCCTCTGCTGTTTGCTGAGGGTGTTCCGAAGCGGTTTAATAATTTTTCTCTTGAATTTCAAAATAGCTCTGTGGATGAGCACATACGGGACAAACGGCAGGTGCTTTTGTGCCGACTACGATGTGACCGCAGTTTCTGCATTCCCATACCTTAACCTCACTCTTTTCAAATACCTGAGCTGTTTCAACGTTTTTCAGCAATTCTCTGTAACGTTCCTCATGCTGTTTTTCAATAATGCCCACCATGCGGAATTTTGCGGCGAGTGCCGTAAAACCCTCAGCCTCTGCAGTTTTTGCAAAATCCTCATACATATCTGTCCACTCGTAATTTTCACCGTTTGCGGCGGCATCAAGGTTGCTTGCAGTTGAGCCGATGCCGTTAAGCTCTCTAAACCAAATCTTTGCGTGTTCCTTTTCGTTATCCGCCGTTTTTAAAAAAATAGCGGCAATTTGTTCATACCCTTCCTTTGCTGCAACAGATGCAAAGTATGTGTATTTGTTTCGTGCCTGTGATTCACCTGCAAAGGCTGCCTGTAAATTCTTTTCGGTTTGTGTTCCTGAATATTTGTTCATTGTTGTATTCTCCTTTTTTTAAGCTCTTGCTGAGGTAGAAGGTGATTATCTATAACCGCAAATTGGGTGGTATAAATAAATATAGCCATAAAC
>CAMWIZ010000059.1 GCA_947174455.1 uncultured Clostridia bacterium
CTATCCTTGCACAAAAAAGAGAGGTAGCTATTCAATAATTGATATTTGCTTTTCTGGCTTGGCTGCATAAGTCACGAGTAGACAGAGTATATCTTTTTCCGTCCTTGATAAAATGTGTCCCACACTGCCGAAACTCAAAATGTACTTTGTGGGCGATACATTGCTCCCGTATGGAAAGTACCCACGCATAGTCAAGCGGTCTGGCGTTTCTGTCTGATTCGCCGCCAACTACGACTAATTCAACATTATCAAGATAGGCGGCAAGGTTTATTTTCTCAATCAATGGCTGACAGATAATATTTTTGTGTTTTATAGGCAGTTCATTGAAAATGGAAAGCCTGTAATCAGCTCTGTCTTGATTTTCTACAGTGCAGCCAACCGTAACATTATCATATCCGTCGTCCCAGTCCTCGGGGATGCAATTCATAAACCGCTCAATACGCTTTGTCAAAAACAGAAAGTGCAGGTCTGAACGCTCCCGTATCATCTGCCAACATTCAGAACGCCATTCATCAGCATCCTCAATTAAAAAATCCGTAGAAAAGCAGAGATACACGGTCTGTCCCGATTTGATTTTGTATGCTCCCGATTTATTTTTAGCGATAGGGACGTAGAAGTTATTCGTCTTTACAATATTGTTCGTGTCAATCCCACGCTTGTAATCACCTTTATGGATATAACAGTACTTACATCCTTCGCTATGTTTGTGGCAGCCACGCCACGGATTCCACATTGTCATAATTACATCCTTTCATCTTTAGAACTACCTCACTTATAACACCATCAAAATAGACAAAAACTCCACGGGGATAATTCCAAACAGTCTCTCTAATTCTGTCACGAGTTTTACTGCCACAAACAGGACAGCGTATCTATTCTGTTTTGTTCATGACTACTACCTCAATATCTTAATTGTTCTACGTGACCTGATTTAATCACTTGGATATTCTGAGCAATTTTTTCTTCTGACCAATCCCACCATTTCAATTTAAGTAACTTTGCGATTGTTTCATCATCAAACCGTTTTCTGATGGGCTTTGCAGGAACACCACCCACAACGGTGTAGGGCGGCACATCTTTGGTAACAACCGCACGAGTGCCTATGATTGCACCATCACCAATTGTAACTCCTGCAAGAATAACGGCTTCATAACCAATCCACACATCATTGCCAATAATAATATCTCCTTTGTTGTCCCACGCTTCAGTAACATTATTTTTCTCAAGCTGCCATTCTTCAACAAATAAAGGAAACGGATATGTGGATAGAGAAGCCATTGTATGATTTGCACTATTGAAAAGGAATTTTGCTCCACAGGCAATTGAACAAAACTTTCCAATGATGAGCTTATCACCATTGATTGGATAATGATATAACACATTGTTTTGCTGAAACTCTGTGGGATCATTTACAAAATCGTTATACATAGTATAATTACCCACCTCGATATTAGAGTCGGTAATCGCATTTTTAAGATAAATAGTTTGTGTATCGCCTGTTCGTGGATATACTTTCTTTGGAGTAGCCATTTTTTGAACCTCCTGTTAGCCAATGTTATATTTTATTCATTATGTAAAACTGTATATTGGTATGTAACGGTGCTGCATGGCATAAATCTAAAGGGTTGAAAATTCCGGACACCATCTTTCTTACATTTATTCCGCCATATACTCCCGAAATGAATCCTATTGAAAAATTTGGAGAGAAATTCGGACACAAGCTTTCAAAACGAAGTCTTTACAACACTTGATAAGGCTGTTAATAGACTTTGCGATAAAATTTGCAGTTTAACCGCCGACACTACTAAAAGCATTACAGTTAGGGATTAGGTTTTGTCTACTTTTTAAAATAGAAATAGTATTAAAGCATCAGAAATAACCGCAAATTTATGAAGGACGCACACGGTTATCCATGCACGTCCTTTTAAAATACTGATTTAATTACGGATTAGGCTGCCTCATTGCATCGTTATATACGTTGATGTAATCGTTTGCAGACCTTGACCAACTGTTGTCGGAATTCATAGCACGCCAAATAAGTTTTACCCAGCCATCTCTGTTCCAATAACCCTGTATTGCACGGTTAACCGCACCGACCATATCCCATGTGTCATAGTTACGGAAAGTGAAGCCATTGCCATAGCCGTCCTGGCTGTCGTGGATTGAGTCTTTTAACCCGCCAACCTCTCTGACTACCGGAATAGTACCGTAACGCAAAGCTATCATCTGGGAAAGTCCGCATGGCTCACTCTTGGACGGCATGAGGAATATGTCAGCACCTGAGTAAATCTTTCTTGCAAGCTCGTTTACATAGCCAAAGCAAGAACATACTCTTCCCGGATATCTCCATTGAAGATTTCTGAAGAAATCCTCATACTCCGCATCGCCTGAACCGAGAATAACAAACTGAATGTCGTTATTTTGGAGCAAATTGTCAATACCGTCACGAACCAAATCAAGACCCTTATGAGATACCATTCTGGAAACCATGGCAACTATCGGTATGTCTTCCCTTCTGTCAAGGTTCAAACGCTCCTGAAGCTTTCTCTTACACTCGTTCTTTCCATACAGGTTATCAGCCGTATAATTCGCATACAGATGATAGTCTGTTGCAGGGTCAAAGCTTGCTCCGTCTATACCGTTAAGAATACCGCACAGCTTATAATGGCAAAGGTTCAAAATCGAGTCAAGACCATGACTGAACCACGGATCCTTAATTTCTGCCGCATAGCTTGGGCTTACCGTTGTAACCTTTGTTGAGCAAACTATAGCACCCTTCATCATATTAAGCTTGCCGTCCTGGTCAAGCAAGGCACCGTCAACAGCAGGAATACCTACAATCTCTTCATTAAGGTCCCAACCATACTTTCCTTGATACTGAATGTTATGGATAGTGAACACGCTCTTTATGTCATGATACCAACCGTTCTTGGAATAGAACAGATAGTAATATGTCGGAATAAGGGAGGTCTGCCAGTCATTACAGTGTATAATATCAGGCTTAAAGTCTACATATGGGAGCATCTCCAAGCAAGCACGGGAGAAAAACGCAAATCTCTCTGCATCGTCATAAAAGCCGTAAAGACCGTTGCGTTTGAAATAATACTCGTTATCGATAAAGTAGTACATTACGCCGTTGTAGCGAGCTTCAAAAACACCGCAGTACTGATGACGCCATGATACGGGAACTGTAAAACTTGTGATATAGTGCATACTGTCACGCAGGCTCTGTGGAATATCACCGTACAAAGGCATTACCACACGACAGCCTATCATTCTTTGGCGGAGTGCCTGTGGCAAAGAACCCGCCACGTCACCCAAGCCGCCTGAACCGGCAAAAGGCTGTGCCTCGCTGGTACAATATAATACTCTCATTGTTAAGACCTCCTAAATTATAAACTTGAATAATGTCGAACACCCAACGGATAACACTGTATAATCAACTTTTTCTAACAACACCGTCGTTTATCCTGCTGTAAAAATGCTTGAACATTGTAGAATTAACACCTTAAAGCACTTTTGTTATATTATACTATACTTTTTTTGGAAATGCAAACTGGATATGAATCTATACCACACAGCATTTTCTTTGGAGTTATTACACAGTCCTTGTCACAGATTACATAATTAAGAGTTGTATCTGCACCTATTATACAGTCCTGCATAATAATACAGTTGCTTATCTTCGCACCCTTTGATATATGAACACCCTTAAATATAACACTGTTTTCAACTTCGCCCTCAATCACACAACCGGGACTGATAAGTGAGTTTTTGACCGAACTGTTTAAGCCGTATTTTGTGGGCATATCATCCCTGACTTTTGTGTAAATTGGATTACGCATATCAAACAGCTCTGCACGAACTTCCGGTTTGAGCAAGTCCATGTTTGCCTCAAAATAACTTTGAAGTGTATCAACCTGTGCGTAATAGCCCTTAACCTCATATCCGTATACCTTGTAATGCTTGACACCTGACTGCACAACGTCCCTCGCAAAATCAAACCTGCTTCGGCTAAGACAGTCAGAAACAAAATCGAGCAAAAGCTCCTTTTTCATAATAGCCGTATTAACCATACATGATCCTGAGTCCACGGTTCTCGGATTTATTAAAACCTCTGACACCCTGTGATTGGAATCAAGTGAAAAAACAATTTTTTCACCGCTCAGCTTGTTAAGCGGCATATTTCTGTAGCATATGGTAACATCAGCACCGCTCTTCAGATGAGCGTTAAGCATTTGTTGATAATCCATGTTAACAACATTCATAGAGCCTGAAATAAGAACATAATCCTCATAGGAATTTTTAATAAAATTACTTATAGCATCTATAGTCATTACGAAGTTGTTGTACTTGTCACCTGTATTATCCGACGGTGGTAAAAATGAAAGTCCGCCACGACGTCTGGAAAGGTTATATGCCTTACCGGAACCAATGTGATCCATAAGAGAAAGGTAATTATTCTTTGTAACAACACCGATTTTTGTTATACCGGAGTTAACCATATTGGAAAGAGGGAAATCTATAAGTCTGTATTTTGCTCCAAAAGGTATAGAACTGAATGTTCTTTGAGTAACCAAAGCAGGGGTAAATGAGTCCTGAAAATTAGTCAAAAGCATTCCAAACATATTTCTACCTGCCATTTACTTCACCCCCTTAATATCTTCATCAATCATAGCCTTCGCAGGAACTACTGCATTTTCACCGATTTTTAGATTTTCACCGACTACAGCAACACCCCAGTCGTCACGGTTTGGCATATCCTCAGGCTTTGAGCCAATGACAGCATTTTTGCCTATAACTGTTCCCTCTGAAACGATTGCATAACTTACCTTTGCACCTTCGCCCACAACTACTCCGGGCATAAGGATAGAATCAGTTACAACTGCACCCTCGCCTACTGTTACACCACTGAACAAAACAGAAAATTCAAGTGAACCGTAAACATTACAGCCGTCTGCGACAATAGAATTTTGAATCTCTGCTGTTTCGCCGACAAAGTGCGGCGGCAGCATAGGATTACGGGAATAAATCTTGTTTTTCTTGTCACCCAAATCCAACGTTGTATTTGGGTCAAGCAGGTCCATGTTTGCTTCCCATAAGCTGTCAATAGTTCCAACGTCCTTCCAATAACCTTCAAACGGATATGCAAACATTCTTTCACCGTTTTCAAGCATCGCAGGCAAAACGTCCTTACCGAAATCGTTTGCACTGTTTGGATTAGTTGCATCAAGCTCCAAATACTTTTTAAGCTTATTCCAAGAAAATACGTATATACCCATTGATGCATTGGTACTTTTGGGATGAGCAGGCTTTTCCTCAAACTCGTAAACAGAGCCGTCGGGATTGGTATTCATAATACCAAAACGTGACGCTTCCTCAAGCGGAACATCAATAACCGCAATAGTACAGTCTGCGTTATTTTCAGCATGAAAAGAAATCATTTTTGAAAAATCCATTGTATAGATATGATCTCCCGAAAGAATGAGTACATAATCCGGGTCATACCTCTCTATAAAATTGATATTTTGATAAATAGCGTTTGCAGTACCGGAATACCAGCTTGCACCGTCCTTCTGTTCATACGGAGATAAGATGTGTATACCTGCATTGCTGTTGTCAAGATCCCACGGCTGACCGTTGCCAAGGTAATCATTTAAAACAAGCGGCTGATACTGGGTAAGTACACCTACTGCTTCGATACCCGAATTGGCACAATTTGAAAGTGGGAAATCTATAATTCTGTATTTTCCTCCGAAAGGAACGGCCGGTTTGGCAACTTTCTTTGTCAGTACGCCAAGTCTGCTTCCTTGACCCCCTGCAAGGAGCATTGCCACGACCTCCTGCTTTGGTAGCATATTGAATCCTCCAATCTAAAACATATAATACCGACAGTCCGATAACTACCTTACTTCTGCTTTTATTTTGAACGGACAGCGGTGTTAAAAATTTCTGCGTTTGCCGCACATCACTATAT
>CAMWIZ010000060.1 GCA_947174455.1 uncultured Clostridia bacterium
GAATATACTTCATATTTTCTGCAATGTCAAGCACCGTAAATCTTTGCTCAGGTCTTTTTGAGCTTTAAGCGAAACCTTGTAAAGTTTTAGTCAAGTTTTTTATCTTTAAGCGAAGCGTTATAAAGTTTTGGTAATGCTTTTTTAAAAGCTTGCGGTTCCGAAGTAGAGCCTTTGGGCGACAGCCGCAACCGGCGAAACACCTTTCTTAGGGAGCGTAGCGGAACATAAATAAACTTTCTCATGCAGAACGTAGAAATAGGGAGAACCTGCTGCAAGTGGTTCTCCCCAACGATAGCTATGACATTTGTGCCTTCTCCGCAGTTTGTAAAACAGCGGAGGAACTGAAAACAAACAGTTAAACTTGGCAGCTACCTACATTATGTAATTTCCTCTTTCAACTTTTTTATACCGAACATTCTTCTAAGAAAGAAACCGATAAACTTGGGGTTATCAATAACTATGAATTTCATAAAAAGCCCTCCTGTTACCTTTTGATCAAGCATATTGAAAGAACTATCACCACAATTGCTGATATAAACAAAACAAATTCACTCGGGCAAAAGGTTGACATTAAAAGACCTACTCCGAATGCCAGCACACACCTTGCCCTACAATTACAGCGACACATTCTCATCACACCCGATCATAAATATTATACCAATCAGAAATAAAATCTCAAACAGCCTTGCCGTCACACTCTTTACTTTGTTAAAAAGCAAAGATTACAAAACCTAATGTTCGCATTTGGGTCAGCACTGTACTGTAATGTTTTTATCTCAATCGGTATTAGAAGCTCGTAATAACATTATACACAAACAAAAAAAATGTGTTACTCTGCCGGTATTATGAGCAATGCCGTGCCTTTATGCAGAGTGACTGTAGCCGTGTCGGATATTACTATATTACTTATGGAAAACGGATATTCCGTTTTAACCTCTGCATTTTTAAGCGGGTAATACATACCTGTATAAGATAATTCTACACTGTCGCAGGCAAAAGGTATTATAGAAACTGTTCTTCCGTTTAGATGATTCAAAATATTTTCTCCCTTATTTAGGAGTTTGTTATCTCCGTAAATATCGGAAATAACCCCGTGTGCATTTCTGTTTTTTAAATATAAAAGGAGCGACAGATTTGACAACATATGGTCCACTCTTCCCCCCATCGCACCTAAAAACAGAAATTCCGAAAAGCCTTGACTGAGTGCATACTTTACACAGTACATGGTGTCAGTGTCGTCCTTTTCGTGGGGCAGCGTTAAAACCGATTTATCTTTCAAAACAGCACGATTGCTTAAAGAATCGAAGTCACCCACCACCAGATTCGGAGTTATGCCAAGTTTCAACAGCTTATCAAGACCGCCGTCCGCACAGATAATATAATCACCGTCACTTATTCTGCTTTCTATAAATCTGCCCTCATCAACAGGAGAAGCCGAAACTATTACACACCGTGACTTTGGTGTTACCATTTTTTCAAGTCCTTTACTTCGTTGTACATTGCAACATAGCTATCATGTCTTGACTTGCTGATTTTGCCGTTCTCAACAGCCTCAATAACAGCACAGCCTTTTTCACACAGATGATTGCATGAAACGAATTTACATTTTCCCAAATAATCATCAAATTCAGGAAATGCAAATTGCAGTTCCGATTTTTCTATAATTTCGTACCGCTCCAAATCAACAGTGGAAAATCCGGGGGTATCTGCCACATAACCACCGTCAATTCTGTAAAGCTCAACCGAGCGTGTGGTGTGTCTTCCTCTGCCAAGCTTTTTGCTGATGTCACCCGTGTCAAGCTTTAAATCAGGGAAAAGTGCATTGAGAAGTGAGGACTTACCGACACCTGAGTTGCCTGTAAATGCAGTAACCTTGCCATGCAATAAGTTCTTAATTCTTTCCAATCCTCTGTTATCCGCTGTTGAGAACTCTATAACCTCTATACCCGACAATGCATAATTTTCCTTTAGTGTATCTGCTGACGCAAGGTCAGATTTTGACACAACTATAACGGGTGTGATTCCCCTATTGACAGCGGCTGCCGTCATTTTGTCAATAACAAGCGTGTTTGGGGATGGCGAGCAGGTTGCTGCCACTATTACCAATGTGTCAACGTTTGCAAGCGGAGGTCTGACAATAGAACTTTTGCGTTCATATATTTCCTCAATAGCTGCATATCCGTTATCCGGAACACTTATTCTAACGTGGTCACCCGCAACAGGTTTACAGCCCTTGCTGCGAAAGCTGCCCCTTGCTTTGCACTCATATACCCCGTCGGCGGCTTCTACATAATAGAAGCCGCCGATTGATTTTAATATAATTCCGTTTAATGTTTCAGTACTCATCAATAATCTCCTGATTAGTAATTCTGTGAATCGTCATCGGGGTTAGCGCTTGGATCAGGATCTGTCGGTTCGCCAGACATCGGATCGCTGTAATCAGGTTCACTCGGTTCTGTAGGTTCACTTGAAACGTCAGAATCTGTATCGTCAATATAATAATCGCTGTCAGTGTATTCATCAGAATCTGTTTCATTTGATGATACATCACTGTCTGTATCCGTTTCTGTATCTGTTTCCTCGTCTGTATCAAGTACAAATGTGTAAGATTCCTTTGTTGTAACAGTTTCGTTCGCAAAGTCAAAGCTGTAAACACGATACGTTTTTTCGTTGAGAGCAACAACAACCTGAACGGTACCAACTGTACTCATACGTGTAAGTGAAATCTTGTACTCCTTTGCGTACTTAGGAACTATTGATTTAGTATAGGAAGCATCCACCTCACCGTTGATTATAACCTCAAATTTTACCGATGAGCTTATGTCAACAGGTAAATCAACAGTCTGTGTAAGTGTGAGATTTCTCGGCGGTCCTTCACTAAGAATAACGCTGACGTTTGAACCGGGAGCAACCTTAGCACCTCGCAAAGGATTCTGTGCAACGACCTTATCCTTTGCAACGGTACTCTCCATGTAAGAGTTTCCGTTATAATTCAGACCAACCTCCGAAAGCTTAGCCTGTGCCTCAGAAAGTGTAAGACCAACCAAATTCGGTACTTCTATCTTGGATTCACCGGCTTTTTTGCTGACATAAATTTTAACGGTTGATCCTATAGTTATTTTAGAACCCGAAATCGGGTATGTCTGCTTTACATAACCTTCAGCAGTCTGATCGTCAAGTACCATTAAAACCTCCGGTACCAAATTGCTTGAACGAATCTTTTGAACAGCGTCATCCTTTGAATATCCGTCAACGGATGGCAGGTTAATTTTTGTTTCCTCACTGTTTACCACAATGGAAATAGTAGAACCCTCTTTAATCTTCTTCTCAGACGGTTCGGGGTCTTGACTTATAATGATATCCGTTGGCTTATCGGGGTCGTAAATATTGGTTATGTTCCACTTAAAATTGTATGTAACCTTATCCTTGTTTACATCGGAAAAGTTAAGTCCTATCAAATTAGGAACAAGAACGTCATTGGTTGAGTTGTCACCAAATCCCTTAAACACTGCAAGCACTACAAACACAAGACAGGCAACCAAAAACGCCGATGCCGCTCCAATTACGATTTGGATAAACGGGTTGGTGCCCTTTTCCTCGGTGTCATCCGAATCGTCTCTGTCATAATCATCTAAATCATCATCTTCAAACTGTTTGTTTATTTTCTTTACAGTATGAACAGACGGTGTTGAAGATGCTGCTGTCGCTGCACTGTAGGAATAATTAAACTTAATTGCCGGATTCTTTGAAATTTTAACAAGGTCGCTGAGCATCACCGCTGCTGAGGTATACCGCTTCAGCGGATCTTTCTGCATAGCCTTAATAGTTATCTCTTCAAGTCCCACAGGTATCTTGGGGTTAATCTCTCTCGGAGGCTTCGGGTCTGACTGCAGCTGCATAATGGCAACAGACACTGCACTGTCAGCCTCAAAAGGCAGCTTGCCCGTGAGCATCTCATACATCATTACACCTATGGAGTAAATATCCGACTTGCCATCGGTAACATCTCCACGAGCCTGTTCGGGTGCTATATAGTGAACCGAGCCTATTGCTTTGTCGGTCATAGTTTTTGTTTCTGTATTTGAAAAACGTGCTATGCCAAAGTCTGTTACCTTAATAGTTCCGTCCTCTAAAAGCATTATATTCTGCGGTTTAATATCACGGTGAATGATGCCCTTCTCATGTGCATGCTGCAAAGCCATCAAAATCTGTGTGGTAAAATGCACCGCTTCTCTCCAGTCAATAACCCCATTCAGTGCAATATACTCCTTTAGGGTTATTCCGTCAATATACTCCATTACTATATATTGAATCATATCGCCAAAGCTTACGTCATAAACCTTGACTATATTCGGATGTGAAAGCACAGCAATCGCTTTGGACTCGTTCTTGAAACGTCTGATGAACTCAGCGTTGCCCAAAAACTCGTCCTTCAAAATTTTTATTGCGACCTCTCGGTCATCTATTATATCATGTGCACGGTAAACCATAGCCATGCCGCCGACACCAATCATCTCGTATATCTCGTATCGACCGTCAAGCTTTTTACCGGTATATTTATCCATAACTTTTCTCTCCTTACACCTTTATTCAGCCGAAATTACCGCAACTGTAATATTATCACTACCGCCACGTTCCTTTGCTATGGAAACAAGCTTCTCGGTAAGCTCTTCATGGGAAGTATTCTGTATAATATCCAAAAGCTCTCCGGCTGCAAAATAGTTCGTAAGACCGTCAGTGCACATCAACAACATATTTCCCTGTATAAAGGGACGTGAAATGTAGTCTAAGTCAAGTGCACTTTCCACACCTAAGGCACGGGTAATAAAGTTCTTGCTGGGGTGAACACGGGCTTGCTCCTCGGTAAGTTCTCCACGAATAACCATTTCCTGTACAAGGGAGTGGTCGGTCGTAAGCTGCTCTATTCTGTCATTGTAGACAATATAAACCCTGCTGTCGCCTGCGTGTACAACATGAACAACCCCGTCCTTTATAACCGCAAGCTCCACCGTCGTACCCATACCCCTAAGAATCTCCGATTCACAGGACATCTCATAGACCTTACGGTTTGCCGAGGAAACAGCAGACTTCATCACCTGCGTGAGTTCGTCCTCAGACATATCCTGTCTGAATCCTTCCTTTAACTTATTACTTATTTCCTCTACGGCCTCAACACTGGCAACACTGCCGCCGTTGACTCCGCCCATTCCGTCACATACAACCGCCCACGCACTCGTGTCAGAGAACATACCGTAGCGGCAGTCATCTTGGTTGCTGTTCCTAACCAAGCCGACATCGGTCTTAAAGAAAATCTGCAAAATTTATTCCTCCCTTGCCCCTTTAATCGGATGAAAGTGTATTTCTTCTGAGCTGTCCGCAGGAAGCGTTTATATCTGACCCAAGCGTTCTGCGTACAGTGGCCGTTATGCCTGCACATCCAAGAATATCTATAAATGCCCTTTGCCTTTGAATTTTACTTTTGATGTAGCCTGTTCCCTCAACGCTGTTTACAGGTATCAGGTTAACATGGCACAGCATACCCTTAAGCCTTTTTGCAAGCTCTGCGGCACACTCGTCGGTGTCATTTACACCGCTTATCATGGCGTATTCAAAGGAAATTCTTCTGCCTGTTGACTTTGCATAATGTCTGCATGCCTTTAGCAGCTCCTCTATAGGATACCTCTTGTTGACGGGCATCGTCCTGCTTCTAATCTCATTGTTCGGTGCATGGAGCGAAACCGAAAGCGTAAGCTGAAGGTTCTCTTTCTCCAAATCATAAATCCGGTCAACAAGTCCGCAGGTGGAAAGCGAAATGTGCCGCATTCCTATATTAAGCCCGTCATCGGACGATACTATATGAAGAAATCTCAAAACATTGTCATAGTTATCGAGCGGTTCGCCCATACCCATAAGAACAATGTTGGAGATACGAATATTTAAATC
>CAMWIZ010000061.1 GCA_947174455.1 uncultured Clostridia bacterium
AAGATGTGCATACACCGACACATATTTTGGCCCGCCCGGAGGGATTTGAACCCCCGTTCTTCAGAATCGGAATCTGCTGCGTTATCCAGCTGCGCCACGGGCGGAAATATAATTTATTTATCTACTGACGATGATTTTACAACATTTATTGAAAGATTTAAACTATTTTATTGCAGTAATAGAAACTAACAAAACCAATGAATTGTAAACACACACAGCACTTCCATTAAAATGCTACTACACTATACAGCAGCCTCAACAAATCTCAGGTTAATTATATAACATTTATAACATATATTCAAGCATTTTTTGTAAGGCGTTGTGAAAATAACTGCACATACTTAAAATCGATTTAAAACTAAACAAATCCACACTAACAACATATGTGCAAAATTACCTTCGTACCATTTATAATTCAATGTGCAAACATAAATCCGTATATTTGCCAAAAACATAACCAAACCTATACTTCTTTACATTTGATAGAAACACATCTGCCCATAGACAGCCAAACAGGCAACAGCCTAAAACTGTTGCCTGCACACATAGCTTATACCAATCAGATAAGCTCAATAATTGCCATCTCTGCTGCATCGCCACGGCGTGGTCCAAGCTTAGTGATTCTTGTGTAGCCACCGTTTCTGTCAGCATACTTCGGAGCGATCTCATTGAAGAGCTTGTAAACAACATCCTCATTCGTGATAAAAGACATTGCCATACGCTTGTTATGGAGATCGTTTGTCTTAGCGATAGTAATCATCTTCTCTGCCATAGAGCTAACCTCTTTAGCACGAGTTACTGTGGTTTCTATTTTTCCGTTCTCGAAAAGGAATGTAACCATAGCTCTAAGCATTGCAGTTCTGTGAGCAGTAGTTCTTCCCAATTTTCTTGTTCCCGGCATTGTAGTCACTCCTTTACCAATATTCGCAAAAGGGTTTTATTCGTCTTCCTTACGAAGATTGAATCCAAGGCTCTGAAGCTTAAATATAACCTCCTCCAAGGACTTACGTCCAAGGTTACGAACCTTCATCATATCTTCTTCGGATTTATTTGTTAAATCTTCAACGGTGTTTATACCCGCACGCTTTAAGCAGTTGAAAGAACGAACTGAAAGATCAAGTTCCTCAATAGTCATTTCGAGAACCTTCTCCTTGCCCTTGTCGTCCTTCTCAACCATAATCTCTGTATTGCAACCCTTATCGGAAAGATCTACGAAGAGATTAAGATGCTCTGTAAGAACCTTGGCAGCCAAAGAAACTGCCTCTTGTGCGTTAACAACACCGTTTGTCCACACGTCAAGTGTAAGCTTGTCATAGTCGGTAATCTGACCAACACGTGTATTTTCTACTATATAGTTAACCTTTAAAACAGGCGTATATATGGAGTCAATTGGAAGCAGACCGATAACATTCTCATCAGCAAGCTGTTTATTACGCTCGCCGGGAACATAACCTCTGCCCTTGTCAAGTGTAATCTCCATAAAAAGTTTTGCTCCCTCGCCCAAAGTTGCGATGTGCATCTCTGGGTTAAGAATCTCAACCTCGCTATCACACATAATAGATGCAGCAGTTACCACACAGGGACCTACTGCGTTAATTTCAACCGTCTTTTCAGAATTGCTGTGAAGCTTAGCTGTAAGACCTTTCATGTTAAGGACAATTTGTGTAACATCCTCCTTAACACCGGGGATAGTTGAAAACTCGTGCAATACACCGTCAATTTTTATAGACTTCACGGCTACACCCTCAAGTGATGAGAGCAATACACGACGAAGGCTGTTGCCAAGTGTGTTGCCAAAGCCTCTTTCAAGAGGTTCAACAACAAATTTACCATGTCTGCCGTCAGGGGAAAGCTCCTCTGTGTCAATTCGTGGCTTTTCAATTTCTATCATAGTTGGCTCCTCCTTTACATTCAGGCAGCTAACGTGCCAATATGTGTGTATTCCTTATGTGATTGAGGATTACTTGGAGTACAACTCAACGATAAGGTGAGCCTCTACGTCATAGTCGAGGTCCTCAATAGAAGGCATACGAGTAATTGTTGCCTTAAATTCTTCCTTATTATTGTCAAGCCACATCGGGGACAAACGGCCGTTTGTCTTCTCAATGTTTTCCTTGAACTTAACGCTGCTCTTGCTCTTATCTCTAAGAGAAATTACATCGCCAACCTTAATTCTGTAAGAAGGAATGTCTACTCTCTTACCGTTAACAAGGAAATGACCGTGGTTAACGAGCTGTCTTGCTTCACGTCTTGTAAGAGCAAGACCCATTCTGAATACTACGTTGTCAAGTCTGGACTCAAGGCATACAATAATGTTGTTACCTGCCTGCCCCTCCATCTTTGTAGCAAGATCGTAGTAATGACGGAACTGGTTCTCAAGAACACCGTAGATGAACTTGAGCTTCTGCTTCTCTTTAAGCTGCATTCCATACTCGGAAACCTTTCTTCTTGAGTTGGCATTAGGATTCTTGTTGGATTCCTTAGCAATACCAACTACCATTGGGCTAATGCCCAAATATCTGCATCTCTTTAAAACCGGATCTCTATTTACTGCCATAGTAATTACACCTCCTGATATTGATTAAACACGTCTTCTCTTCGGAGGACGGCAACCGTTGTGAGGGATAGGAGTAACGTCCTTAATCATGCTTACATCAAGACCTGCCTGCTGCAAAGCTCTGATTGCTGCTTCACGTCCTGCACCCGGACCCTTAACGTAAACTTCAACACTCTTCATGCCATGCTCCATAGCTACCTTTGCAGCAGTCTCTGCTGCTGACTGAGCTGCGAACGGAGTAGATTTCTTCGAACCCCTGAAACCAAGCTCACCGGCACTTGCCCATGATACGGCATTACCCTGTGTATCTGTAATAGTAACAATTGTATTGTTAAATGTGGACTGAATATGTGCTGCGCCCTTTTCAATGTTCTTACGCTCACGACGTCTGCGAACAACAGTCTTTTTACCCTTTGGTGCTGCCATCAGTTAATCCCTCCTTACTTTTTCTTGTTAGCCATGGTCTTTCTTGGACCTTTACGTGTACGAGCGTTAGTCTTTGAACGCTGACCCCTTACAGGAAGACCCTTGCGGTGACGAACACCACGATAACAGCCAATTTCGATAAGTCTTTTAATGTCAAATGCTACGTCACGGCGAAGATCACCCTCAACGCGGCAGTTATGATCGATATACTCTCTGAGCTTAGAAACGTCCTCTTCGCTCAAATCTCTTACACGGGTATCAGGATTAACACCTGTTGCAGCGATGATGTCGCTTGCAGTCTTGCGTCCGATACCGTAGATATAAGTCAAGCCAATTTCAACTCTCTTATCTCTCGGTAAGTCAACACCAGCTATACGTGCCATATATCTGCACCTCCACTAAATAGTTAAATGTCATTTCCTAAGATTCGTTTGTGAGCAATCAGCCCTGACGCTGCTTGTGCTTAGGGTTCTCGCAGATAACCATAATCTTACCCTTACGCTTGATTACCTTACACTTCTCACAAATTTTCTTAACAGAAGGTCTGACTTTCATTATATAATCATTCCTTTCGATATTCGTTGGGAAAATATGTTACTTGCTTCTCCAAGTGATGCGTCCCTTTGTCAGGTCGTACGGCGACATCTCAACCGTAACCTTATCACCCGGAAGAATTCTGATATAGTTCATTCTCAGCTTACCTGAAATATGAGCTAAAATAATATGACCGTTCTCGAGTTCCACTTTAAACTGGGCATTCGGCAATGCCTCAACAACAGTGCCCTCAATCTCTATTACATCCTGCTTAGACAAATGCAATTCCTCCTTAATCACAACGATAATGATTTATCACAATAATCCGAAAGTATCCGTCTGAATTCTCGGTTTGTCCTGCCTACATCTTGTATTACCGCAGAAGTAGGCACAAGATGGATAAGCTTCTTCTTCTTTGGTGACTCCACTTTCCGTTTTTTACCATTCGCTATGTAAGCGTAAGAACCGTCAAGCTGAGTTACTATAAAGAAACCACCCTTGTCACGACCTGCTTTTGCCCTGACTATCTGTCCCACATAAAAATCCACAGTATCACCTCATCAATCCGGTAAAGTGAGGATAACGGGACCGTCCGGCGTTATCGCAATAGTATGCTCATAATGAGCGGCCGGCTTGCCGTCTGCGGTGACCGTAGTCCACCCGTCGTCAAGCTTTCTGACTTCGTGACTGCCCATATTAACCATAGGCTCAATAGCTATGGCCATACCGGGCATTAAACGCACACCTCTGCCGGGTGTACCGTAATTGGGCACACTTGGATCCTCGTGCAGTTTCGCACCTACTCCATGGCCGACGAAATCTCGTACCACCGAGTAACTGCGAAGTTCGACATACTCTTGAACTGCGTGACCTATGTCACCGATTCTCGCTCCGACAACTGCCTGCTTAATCCCAATAAAAAGTGATTCTTCGGTAGCTTTCATAAGAGCCTGTTTTTCGGCACTAACATCTCCGCAGGCAAACGTCCACGCATTATCACCGTGAAAGCCATCATAAAAAGCTCCCACATCTATGCTGACGATATCACCCTGCTTTAACACACACTTCTCGCTTGGTATGCCATGGATGACAACATTGTTTACGGAAATACAAGCACTTGCCGGAAAACCGCCGTATCCGAGGAAAGAAGGGGTTGCCCCCTGTTCCTCGATATACTTACGGACAATGTCGTCTATCTCCTTAGTAGTAACACCCGGTTCAACAGCCTGACCGGCAAGACGAAGTGCCCTTTGGGAAATGCGTCCGGCAGCTCTCATACACCGCAACTCTCTTGCAGTTTTTAGTACTACCATAATTAAGCCTCTAACTGTGCGAACACCAAAGCCGTAGTGTCAGCAATTTCTTCCTGACCTTCTACAATAGCAAGCTTATTCTGCTTAGCGTAATACTCTTTGAGCGGCTCAGTTTCCTTGTGATAAACATCAAGACGAGCCTTTACTGTATCGGGATGGTCATCCTTACGCTGAACAAGGGCACCTGCACAAGCGTTGCATACACCGTCTACCTCCGGCTTTTTGTACTCAAGATGGTAGCTGGCGCCGCAGCTTTCGCAGACACGGCGTCCGGACATTCTGCCGATGATTCTCTCGTCAGGTACCTCAATATCGATAACCTTGTCGATAACCACACCCATATTGTCCAGAGCCTCGGCCTGAGGAATTGTTCTCGGGAAACCATCAAGAATGAAACCGTTCTTGCAGTCATCGTTTGCAAGACGCTCCTTGATGATACCGATTACAACCTCATCAGGAACGAGCTGACCTGCGTCCATAAAGGACTTAGCCTTCAAGCCCATTTCCGTACCGCTCTTCAGCGCTTCACGGATAATATTACCCGTGCTGATTGTTGGGATAGAAAGACGCTCGCAGATTTTTTCTGCTTGTGTACCTTTGCCCGCACCCGGGGCACCCAATAAAATAATGTTCATAGTACAGTCTCCTTATCTCTATATTAGTCCAAGAAACCCTTGCTGTAATGACGCATCATCATCTGTGATTCAAGCTGCTTAACTGTGTCAAGTGCAACACCTACGAGAATGATGATTGAAGTACCGCTGAGTGACATGCTTCCAAGCTTGGAAACTGCACCAAATATAAGCGGCAAGAGTGCAATAACTGACAGGAAAAGTGCTCCTATAAGAGTAATTCTTGACAAAATTTTTGCAATAAAGTCAGCCGTCGGTCGGCCCGGACGAATACCCGGAATAGTACCGTTGTTCTGACGAAGATTATTGGACATTTCTACAGGGTTATACTGGATAGTCGTGTAGAAATAAGCAAACATGATTATAAGAATAAAATAAATTACCATATATCCCCAGTTTGTTGTGCTGAAGAAGTTGAAGAAGCTCTGCCAGAAAGGAGACGGTTCTTTAACGA
>CAMWIZ010000062.1 GCA_947174455.1 uncultured Clostridia bacterium
GTCAACCCCTCTGTCACTTCGTGACACCTCCCCCACAGGGGGAGATAACGTATTTCAAGGGATTTGAGTTTAAGCTGACAAAAAGCCATAAGCAAAGTGAGCACCAAGCTGTCAGGCGGTGTTTATTCAGTAGTTACTTAAATCCTTGTAGGCTTTTTTCGAACAGCCTCTGAGGTGAAGGCAATTCTTTGCTTATAGTACAAATAGCTGCTTTTTTTGGCATAAAAGATTTAAAAATTTGTAATACATTTACTTCAAGTTTGTTGCTTTTTAGCAAGGTGTGTATTATAATATCAAGGAATGGTTTTTTGATATACATATGCTGATTTATGTGCATATAGAGATTTAAAGGAGAAAGATATGGTTTTTGCGGATTTGTTCTTTCTGTATGCTTTTTTGCCGCTGTGCTTGATTTTCTACTTCGCCTGCAGCAAGCTGCCGTACAGAAATGCGGTTTTAATTGTTTTTTCCCTGATTTTTTACGCTTGGGGTGAGCCGAAGGTTGTGTTCCTGCTGCTTCTCAGTACAGTGGTTAACTGGCTGTTTGGCTTGGTCATAGACAAGCATCGGAATGACCCCATAGGCAAGGTTGCCGTCGGCGGTTCGCTTGTGTTCAGCTTGGGTATGCTTGTTGTGTTTAAGTACCTTGGCTTTATTGTTGAAAACCTTAATATGATATTGCCTTTTGAGCTTAGTGTGCCGAATATCACGCTGCCAATAGGTATAAGCTTCTATACATTCCAGATTATTTCTTACATTTTGGACTGTTACTGGGATCAAGTTAAGGTTCAGAAAAATTACTTTAAGTTCCTGCTGTACGTGTCGCTTTTCCCGCAGCTTATCGCAGGTCCTATTGTACGGTACAGTGTTGTAGAGAAAGAGATAAGCAACAGAAAGACCACTGTTACGGATTTAAGCGAGGGAGCTTGCCGATTTATGATAGGACTTGCCAAAAAGGTTTTGCTTGCAAATAACCTGTGGGTAATAGTGGAAAATTTCTTTGGCGGAGATATTTCGGGGCTTTCCGTTCTCGGAACATGGTACACTGTTATTGTTTACGCTATGTACGTTTACTTTGATTTCAGCGGTTATTCCGATATGGCAATAGGTTTAGGCAGAATTTTCGGATTTCATTTTGACGAAAATTTTAAGCATCCCTTTATATGCAGAAATATTGCGGAGTTCTGGCAGAGGTGGCACATTTCCCTCGGTTCGTTTTTCAGGGATTATTTGCTGTATGTGTCCATCGGCGGCAAACGCAGAGTTTATCTGAATCTGTTTTTGGTTTGGTTTAGCACAGGTTTGTGGCACGGTGCGTCGTGGAACTATATTTTGTGGGGTCTTTACTTCGGTGTCTTTATTCTGATAGAACAGCTCATTGGCAAAAAGCGTATGAAGGCTATTCCAACAGTGTTAACCCATATCTACAGCAAAATTGTAATTATAATCGGTTTTGGTATATTCTACTTTGAAGACTTTAAGCAGTTGGGCAATTTCTTCAAAAATCTTGTTGGTGCAAACGGCAACGCTTTGACGGATACACTTACCCTGACATCGGCAGTTAACAACTGCTTCCTGCTTGCAGTGGCAATTATTGCTTGTTTCCCGATTGGTGTGGTTATTAAGAAAGTATTTGAAAAGTCAAACAAGACCGTTGCGGCGGGTCAGTTGCTAAAGACAGCATACTGCTTAGGTTTGCTGGTTGTGTGCAGTCTGCTTTTGGTTGACGCCACAAGCAATCCGTTCCTATACTTCAGATTCTAAATAATTATGTGAAAGGAGAGATGCAGTATGGCTAAAAAGAATACAAGCAATATACCGGCGGACAGGTCCGCAGAGAAAAGCGGTATAGAGGGCAAACGCAGGAGCGATATTCGATTTTGGTTTAGGTTTTTATCCTTGGGTGTGGTTGTTCCTGTATATGTGGCTTTAATTGTTTGTATGGCAGTGCTGCCGAGGTCAACTGTTTCCGAGATTGAAAAGAGAAATTTGGCGGAGTTTCCGGAGTTCTCATGGTCGGATTATTGGTCGGGAAGGTACACCGCCGATGTGGCAAATTATTATGACGATACAGTTCCGTTTAGGGATACACTTAAACAAGCGGCAAGCCGACTGCTGGGATTTTTGGGTGTAAAATATAATGACGTTCAGGTGTCAGGCTCAATGTCGGTTGTCAATACTAACAATGACACGGCTAACGAAAGCAAGCCGAATACAACCGATGAAAAGAATACACAGTCCGCTGTTTCTTCAAAAACAGATACTAAAAAAGACACAGACAGTGAAGATAAAGAGAATACCAAGGATTTCGGACAGGAAATTGCCGAAGGCGTTTATACAAACGGTCAGATAGTGGTATATCAGGACGGTCATTACAGGGCTTTGTCAATGTACGGCGGTGGTACGGGCGAAACCTTTGCGGCTTCCGTAAATAACATTGCAGCTGATTTGTCGGGTGTTAAGGTGTATACCATGGTTATCCCTACACCGGGCGAGTTTTATACTCCATCCAATTTCTCGGATTACAATGCAAGTCAAGAGGATTCCATAAACAGCATTGCATCGGCACTTGATTCAGGGGTTCAATCAATAAATATCTGCCCGACTATGAGAAAGCATCTGCAAGAGCCGATTTATTCCAGAACAGATCACCACTGGATGGCTTTGGGTGCGTATTATGCCGCACAGCAGTTTGCAAAAACAGCAGGTGTACAGTTTGCAGACATTTCCGAGTACAACAAGAAAACTATTGACGGTTATGTCGGCACAATGTATGCCTTTACCGATAATAACGCAAGCCTGCTTAACGACCCCGAGGACTTTGTTTACTATGAGCCGAAAAGCAGTATAACGACCGACTACTATTCGCAGAGATTTCAGTTTGAGTATACGTCTGATTTGCTTGTGGAAATTTCTTTGAAGTCTGAGCTTTACAGCACATATATGGGTGGTGACGGTCACATAGTCCACATTAAAACCCCAGTTAGCAACGGCAGAAAGCTTGCGGTTGTTAAGGATAGCTACGGAAATGCGGAAATACCGTTCTATACAGGCTCGTTTGAAGATATTTATGTGCTCGATATGAGATACCTTGAAGTTAACTTGGTTGATTTTGTTAGGGACAGAGGAGTTACAGACCTGTTGTTCTCCATGTGTTCATTTTCGGCTGTTGGAACAAATGCAGATAATTTAGAAACACTTAGAACACAGCATAAAGGATTTGCTTATGATGAGGTTTCATCAAAGGACGATGAGGGCATAGCCGATGAGCAGTCACAGCCTGAGGACATTCAAGGTTCAGGCGGCGATGATGAGCCAACCGGTAATGATGACGGTACGGGTTACGGTGACGGTACAGGCAATGATGATGGCACAGGCTATGATGACGGCACAGGCTACAGTGATGACGGTGACTATAATGAGTACTGATTACAGTATTCCTGATAAACGGCAAAGCTCGCACAGCTTTGCCACAACCATGTTAGGGATTTGAGGCTTGACAGGAATTCCCCTAACGCAGTAATAACGAAAGTGAAAGGTGATATGATGCTTGAATTGGAGTACCCCTTTGACAGCTCCTATATTATGAAAAAACGTAAGTCCATAAAAAAATTACTGCTTAATGACAAAAGTGTAAGGCTCAGTAAGAAAATTGCCGTGTTGGGCGGTTCTACTACCAATGATATAGTTTCGGCTATGGAGCTGTTTTTGCTTGACATGGGCATAGAACCGGAGTTTTATCAGTCGGAGTATGCCCAATATTGGCAGGACGCTATGTTTCCGAGTGAGGAGCTTATCGCCTTTAAACCGGACATAGTGTTTATACACACGTCTAACAGAAATATTACTGCTTTCCCAAGCATGACGGATAAACCTAAAGAGGTTGATGAGCTTTTAAACAGTGAATTTAACCGCTTTAAGCAAATGTGGCAGGCTGTGACAGAACGATTCCATTGCCCGATTGTTCAAAATAACTTTGAAATGCCGTACTACAGAATTATGGGAAATAAGGATTGCAGCGATTACCGTGGACGAGTTAATTTTATCAGTCGCTTAAACAACCTTTTCTATGAGTACAGCAGCAATACACAGAATTTTTTTATCAATGACTTGAATTATATTTCCGCATCGTATGGTTTGAAAGAGTGGGCAAACCCTTCATATTGGAATATGTATAAGTACGCAATGTGCTTTGAGGCAATACCGGAGTTTGCCTTCAATACGTCTAATATTATAAAATCTGTTTTCGGTAAGAATAAGAAGGCATTAGCACTTGATTTGGACAATACGCTTTGGGGCGGTGTTGTCGGTGACGACGGTGTGGACGGTATACAAATAGGTCAGGAAACAGGAGTTTCCCAAAGCTACTATGAGTTCCAAAGCTATATAAAGGCACAAAAGGAGCTTGGCATAATGCTTACCGTTTGCTCCAAAAATGACGAGGAAAATGCCCTTGCAGGACTTAATCACCCTGAGGGTGTATTGAAGCCGGATGATTTTATCGTTATCAAGGCTAACTGGGAGAATAAGGACAGAAACATTGCGGAAACGGCGGCTCAACTGAATATCATGACAGATTCAATCGTGTTTGTAGATGATAACCCTGCCGAAAGAGAAATTGTAAAAGCACAGCTTAATGGTGTTGCAGTTCCCGTCATGGACGGAGTGGAAAATTATATCCAGACACTTGACCGAAGCGGTTTTTTTGAGGTTACCGCTTTCAGTGAGGATGACCTAAAGCGTAACGAAATGTATAAAGCAAATGCCCAAAGAGCCGCACAGCAGGCTGCTTTTGAAAATTATTCGGATTATTTGCTAAGTCTGGATATGGAGGCGGTTATTGACGACTTTATTCCCGTGTATATCCAGCGTATAACTCAGCTTACAAATAAGAGCAACCAGTTTAATGTAACCACTAAGCGTTACACCGCCGCCGAGATGGAGGAGGTTTTTGAAAGCAATGAATATATCCGCCTGTACGGCAAGCTGATTGACAAGTTCGGTGACAATGGTGTTGTATCTGTTGTTATTGGCAAAAAGGACGGAAATGTGCTTAACATGGAACTGTGGCTGATGAGCTGTCGTGTACTCAAAAGAGATATGGAACTTGCAATGCTTGACACACTTGTGGAAAAGTGCAGACAGCAGGGTATTGAAACTATTAAGGGTTATTACTACCCAACAGCAAAAAACGCAATGGTTCGTGAGCTTTATAAGACGTTTGGTTTTGAAAAGATAAGCGAGGACGAACAGGGCAATACAGTTTGGCAGATGCAAACGGCAAATTATACCCATAAAAACCACGTAATAAGAGTTCATGGGAACTCTGACAATTTGTAAAATAATTTTATAGAGGAGATTACAGCTATGACGGAACAGGAAATTTACGAGAGATTAAACGCAGTTTTTCAGGACGTTTTTGACGATGACACAATTGAGGTTGACGAGCTGACAACTGCTGACGACATTGACGATTGGGACAGCTTGGAACACATAAATCTTATCGCCGCTGTACAGGACGAGTTCGGTATGAAGTTCAAAATGGGCGAGGTTTCCACTATGAAAGATGTCGGAGAAATGGTTGATATCATTAAGTCGAGAATTTAAGCAGTACAATTTACTCTTTATATCTCAATATATTGTGTAAATCCCCGTGACATAAGTGTATGTGTCACGGGGATTTACAGTATTCAAAAAATTCTTCAGTTAAGCAAAGCAAGGTAAGGCTTTTCGCAAGCTTTTTCAAAAGCTTGCGAATTTAAGGCAGGGCCATGGTCGGCAGCCTCCGAAACACCTTTATATTACGTGACTACTTAACGTTATGCTGTCGTTTATGCTTTCCGTAAGACTTATTGCCTGCTGTATGGGCAGGTGTTTTATCTCAAAATACGTGCGTTTTTCTCCATATACGAAT
>CAMWIZ010000063.1 GCA_947174455.1 uncultured Clostridia bacterium
TGTAAGAATAAACTTCCGGCCGACACAGCTTTCGGGCGGGCAAAAACAGAGGGTTGCCATTGCCCGAGCAATATCCAACAGTCCGAAAATCCTCTTGGCAGATGAGCCGACAGGTGCCCTTGACTCACGTTCAGGCGATCAGGTCATGGAGCTTTTTCGTCAGCTTAACAAGGAGGGCATGACTATCGTAATGATTACCCATGAAAAGGCAGTCGCAGACTGTGCAAACTCCACAGTGGTTATATATGACGGTGAGCTGTACTCTATGGAAGAATATGAGAACATTATTCAAGGCAAGAGCAGCCATTTGGGAGGTCACAACAATGCGTAAAAAATTTAAGAAAAGGATTATAGTTATACCTCTGCTGTGTATTGGTATAGTCGGCGGTACGGCTGCTTATGGGATTAACCAATACAGAAACAGCAGCATGGCTAAAGTAGTGCCTGTATCTGAAATAGTTAATGACTGGGTGGCTGATAACACAAACTATGAAACCTCTGCACAACTGAAAAAGGGCAGCACACAAAACGTTATGATTGACTCCGACCTAAAGGTAAGCGAGGTTCTTGTAAAGAAAGGGGATGTAGTTAATAAGGGAGATGCACTTATTAACTATGACACTGCTTCGCTTGAAATGAATGTTGAGGAGATTGAGAACAACATAAAAGCCATTGAAAATAATGAGAAAATTCAGAACAATGAGCTTGATATTCTTAGAAGACTTCAGCCGTCGGAAAACGCACCCCAGGAGCCTGACTATGAGCCGCCTGAGGAGCCGGATTATGATACCGACAGCACTACAGATACCGACACTTTTAAATACGAAAAAACGATAACAACAGAAACTAAGCCGATTAGCGGAGACGGAACTGCCGAGAATCCTTTTGTATTCACTGCCGGCACAGATACTATTGTTGCAAGAAACTATATAGAATACCTTGCCGGAACATTTCCTCAGTATGACAGTCCGGCAGATGTTCCCGATGACGGCAGCGAACCGATAGACACCGACAATGGCGGCGACATGGTGGACACTGACAATACGGAACAAGTAAGAACCGACTGTAAATATGCGTTGATAAATGTGTACAGCAATGACGGTATTCCTCTGTTTTCCCGTCAAATTGACGGTGACAAGATTAAGCAGGAAGAGATAGCCGACTGGAGCTGTGCTGACGGTGTTTCTGTTAAGGAGGACGGCTCTGTAGTTTTCGGAGTTCCGTCAGTTGGGTTTGCTTCGTTCCTAATGGGCGGCAGTGCGTTGCCGAGCGACGGATTCCCCACCGATACAGATTTTATGGACGGTATGGGAAATTTTGATTTTCCCGATGACCTTGATTATCCTGACTCGTACTCCGAACCGGAATCAAACAACGTGACGTCAACCAGCGGGGAGCTTTCCCTTAATGATAATTACGTTTACTCCCAGGAAGAGCTTAAAAATATGATTACCGAGCATGAAAATAAGATTCAGTCGCTTGGACTTGAAAAAAAGCAAGCGAATATAGATTTAACAAAGGCAAAGAAAAGGCTGGAAAACGGCTCTGAAAACGCTTCCATTAGCGGTACGGTTACGTTTGTTGCCGAGTCTGAAAAAAGTTTAGCCAAGAACGGTGCATACGTTATTATAACAAGCGACAACGGCGTAAGCGTTATGAGTGAAATAAGTGAGTTTGATTTAGACAAAATTGATTTGGACATGCAGGTTAATCTAATCAACTATGCTGACTATAGCCAGTACACCGGTGTAATAACAGAAATAGGCGATACTCCTAACGAAAATACAAACACTACAACATCCTTCTATAACTTTACGGTTGCCGTTGAGGGTGATTTGGATATTACCGAAGATGATTATATAAACGTGTCTATTCCGGACAAAGTAGTTTCTGATGAAAATTCTGAGAATGACAGCGGCACCATTATCATTGAAGTTCCTTTCATCAGAGAGGAAAACGGAAAGTATTTTGTTATGGTTGCAGATGAAAACGATACCATTGTAAAACGTTACATTACACTTGGAAAATGGTATTACGGTCATTATGTTGAAATTAAGTCGGGTTTGTATTATGAAGAAGAAATAGCGCTTCCGTATGGCAATGTAAAAGAGGGCATGCCTGTAAATCATGTCAGATACCAAGACTTATACGGTATGTTTTTCTGATAGGAATGAGGTGAATATGTTATGATAGAAAATATAAGATTGTCAATTAAGGGCATTTTATCCCACAAAATGCGTTCTGTACTTACCATGCTGGGTATTATCATAGGTATATCCTCAATAATTGCTATTGTTGCAATTATAAACGGTGCAAGCGAGCAGCTTAAAAACGGCCTTGTAGGTGGCGGTGATAATTTGGTTACTATCGCACTGTACAGTCAGGAGGACAGCTACAGCCCATATGACACACACTGGAACGGTAAGATAGAGGGTCTTTCTACCATTTCTCAGGACAGTATAGACATGACGAAGAATATTGAAAATGTTGTGGACGCAACTCCGTTTTATTTTTCGGAATATTCCTTTGATGTGTCAAGAAACAGTGTAAATTCAACCATGTCAGTTTACGGAATTAATTCAGATTATTTAAGGATTGCAGGTCTTGAGTTGGTGAAGGGAAGACTGTTTTCGCAGAGTGACTTTGATAAAAGACACAATGTAGCAATAGTTGACTCCCGTGGTTCTGCCTCTCTTTTTGGAAACGAAGATCCTATCGGTAAAACTATTACCATTAACGATGAGATTTTTGTTGTAGTCGGTGTGACAGATACACCAAAGGACTTAGACTCCATAAATTCACTGTCCGACTACTACACCGTTATTGGTTATTCGATGGCAGGTATCTATATTCCCTCAACTGTATGGCAGGGGGTTGCAGGCTATGATGACATACAGAGTATATTGATTAAGTCAAGCAACTCTGACAGTTTGGCAGCCATAGGCACACAGGCAGCAGAGATACTAAATGCAAATGTTATGGTTAGCGGCTATGAATACAAATCAACATCGCTAACAGATGATATGGCAGAGCTTGAACAAATCACAGGTGTAATATCAATACTTCTTGTAGGAATCGCAAGTATTGCATTGGTTGTAGGCGGTATAGGTGTTATGAACATCATGCTTGTTTCCGTAACGGAGAGAACCAAGGAGATTGGTCTTAAAAAGGCCATCGGTGCAAAGAAAGGCAAAATACTTGCACAGTTTTTGACAGAAGCAGTTGTTCTTACAAGCTTGGGCGGTGTGCTGGGTGTTCTTATAGGTGCACTGCTGGCTTACGGTATAGGTATGGTCGTTGAATTGCCTGTATACATCAGTGCAACGTCAGTAGCAGTATCGGTAGCGTTCTCCATGGGTGTAGGTATTATCTTCGGTCTTGTACCGTCGGTTAAGGCATCTAAACTTGATCCTATAGTTGCACTGAGATATGAATAAATAATAACATTCCCTGTATTTAATTATGCAGCAAAAATCGTACAGTCGTTGTTGACTGTACGATTTTTGTTTTGATGTGGACATTTGAAATATTGTAGAACAATACGGATGTAATTCGATATAATTCACAAAAACATCCTCCTAATATTGTGAATACGGCACAATAATATAGAAGATACGAATAAATGTTCCAATAACTATTGATTTTTCAGAACATTAGTACTATAATATAAGTAAAGCAAATATTTGTTTGATACATGAGTTCGAGCGTGATAGGGGGACAAATGTAGTTTGGTACATTATAAATAAGATGAGCAAACTTCATTTTGGCAGTACCGCATTATTACAGTACACAGGTTATACAGATGTATGCTTGGTAAGATTTGCAATCATATCAATAATACGTCAAGGGGAGTTTCAAAGGTATGACGAAAAATGTGCAGACAGAATACGTAACAAGCCACAATACGGTAACGGTGGGGTACTGCCTTTATATATCACTCTTAAAAAATTAATAAAATGCCGAAAATCGGCGGGAGGTAAAATTGAGTTATACTGATTATTTAAACTGGGCGGAGGAATATAAGCAGCAGGAAATTATACTGGACAGGAAGCTTGACGAACGAAAAAGAAAAAATAAAAAGCTTACCTTTGACCAAATTGTATGCCTTGAACAAGGCACAAGGGAACTGTATGCCATGAAGCTTGAGTGCAGACGCATTGCGGGTATACTGGAGCGTAAGGCACATTCTATAAGGGAGCGTGAATACTGTGAGGCATAAGCTTGTGTCACTGGACAGCTGCATGGGAGGTAAGTTTTTTGAAGCATCCATGTCATCGGGACAGGATAACAGAAAAAACATAGCAAAAATGAAAAAACTGTTGTGTAAGGCGATAAACTTGAATCTTACACAACGGCAAAGGGAGTGCGTAATGCTCTATTACATGGAAAACAAAAAAATTTCGGAAATTGCAGCGGAACTAAATCTTGATAAATCAACGGTGTCAAGGCATCTGTCATCTGCAAGAAAAAAACTGAAATCATTGAACGCATTGATTTAATACGTTATTTTGCTGCAATGCAAAGCCTGTTAAGCTTTGCAGAACCACAAGAAAAGCTTGGTCGAAACTTCATAAACTGCACAGGCGAGATATAAATATAATAAAAGCACCAAATCAAACCCATTAAATTCGGCTTGATTTGGTGCTATGTTTTTATCTTACAAGTGCAACGGTGGTTCGTTTTTCCCAGTCGTTGTCGGTTATAATGGTTGCCTCTAAGCTGCTGAGGTTATATATTACGGAGTATTGCAGCTTTTTTGAAGATGCTACGTCTTCCAAAAGTGAGAAGGCATCGTCTATATCCATTATGCCACTGTTATTGTACAGAATATCAGCCATGAGGTCATACCTGATGTAACAACTGTACTCACTGTCATACGCACTTGTTGATGCGTTGATAAGCCAGCTTTTATACTCGTCAAAGTAAACGTAACCGTCCTCGTCAAATACTTCTTCCTCGTTGTTGAAGTTGCTTGCTATCTGATAACTTTTGTCATTTTCAATGACGTGCATTTCTCCGTCAATAAATTCTATCAAGGCACTGTTTCCGTCCTTGTCACATACAAGGAAATGTACCATCATACTTGTGTCAAAATATATGTTGTAATTGTCAATTAAGCTTACTGCACTGTCTATTGAATCTGCATAGTCAAGTACAAGCCTTATAACGGAATATGCGTTTATACAGCTTACTCCGTCCTCCTTTTGTTTACGTGAGAAATTTACCTGAAGCATTGAAATGGAAATTCCCTTTTCATTCATGCCGTCCGTGGGGAAGTAGGGGGCTGCCAATGGTTTTAAATCGTAACGTTTAGGTTTGCTTTCATTGTTGTATCCAATGCAGTTTAAGTTTACTGCCGAAACAGACCTGAAAGCATCGTTGGGACTCGTCACGACAAGCATAACAGGATTGGGCGTGTTGTCGTAATTTCTTGCATGATAACGACTGCCGTCACTTCCCTTTGCTGTAAAGGCTGAGCAGGCGTCATTGTTGTAGCTGGAAGCGGGTCCGATATTTATTTTGTTTCCGAATAAATTGTTGATATAGCTGTAGTAATCGTTGTTGTTGTCAGCACCTCTTTGCAGGAATTCATCAAAGCTGTAGTCGGAGAAATACTCCATGGTGTAAAGGTTTGTCCCCTCTACCAAGCTCATAGACAGCAGTGTTCTGATTTCATTAAAATACATTATTCCCACACAAGCTACGGCTAACACAACAAGCATTGGTACAACGTACGATATAATTCTCAGTGCTTTTTTCATGTTACCCCTCCGTAAACAACGGTCAAGTACATTATACTATATAAGAGGCAAAAAGGCAAATATTATTAAGAAATTTTTAACGAATATAATATGCAGTTTTTTTACAATAAAAATCCCATAGGTACAGTATTATATGT
>CAMWIZ010000064.1 GCA_947174455.1 uncultured Clostridia bacterium
CGGAATCGTAGGTTGCATGGGCGTAATAGTTCAAAGTCATTGTGATATTGGCGTGCCCCATGATATACTGCAATGCCTTGGGATTCATGCCTGCGTTGGCTAACCGAGTGCAGAAGGCGTGTCTGAGGATATGGGGCGTGATGTTCGGAAGCTGCTCTTTACTCTGCTTGTTGTACTTCTTCACACTCCCTTTCAGCATACTTGCACCCTTGAATTTAATAAAGCAAAGCGTGTTAAACTCTGTTGTAATCAACCTTCCGATATGTTTTATGTAGTATAAAAACTCAAGGGTGCAAGAGTGTATAAGATTTAGACTACTTTAAATTTTCTGATAATTCCATAAGCAGTCTTTTGCCGGTATCTGAAAGCTTTGAGAAGTTGTTGATTAGCGTATATTCACTTTTAGTTATAAATGAATTGCTTTCGCTTTTATAAAACAGCAGCCAAATCGGAATCTCAAATCCCTCGCAAATATTGTAAAGCGTTCTGATGTTCGGAAAACTTTTCTTTTTGTACAGATATTTGATTGTGTTAACGGAAAGTCCCGATCTGACAGCAAGCTCATAAATGGAATAATTGTGCTCTACTCGCAGTTTGTCAATTCTTTCAACCAATTCTTCAATTTGCTGAAGTTCGTATAAATCTTTAATCAAAATATGCACCTCCGGGAAGGCTGATTAACACAATAAATTTGGTTTAGCATATTTCATCTTTATATATAAATCAGGGTGGCAGGCTTCATTACAAAGTTATGTAATTGTTGTAAAATAACTTTATACCAATTCGGAGATGTAATGCTATGGCACTAGATTACGAACTTAAATATTTTAATGATATTGAAAGTAAAGAGATTGGTTGGCTGTGGTGTCCGTATATCCCTTACGGAAAGATTACGATTGTTCAAGGTGATCTCGGCGAGGGAAAGACAACTATGTTGCTTAGTATTATATCTTTGTTATCCAAGGGCGATCCGTTTGCTTTCACAAATAAGAAAATGACGGCTGTTTCAATTTATCAGAATGCTGAGGACGATGTGGCTTATACCATTAAACCAAAGTTGGAAATACACAAGGCGAACTGCAATAATGTCTGTTATATAGAAAAGGAAAATGATTTGCTTTTTATGGATTATGACAGCATATTTGACAAGGCACAGAAACAAGGAATAAGTATCAGAACTTTGAAAACGGTTAAATCAACTATGCCTGTTCAATCAATAAAGAAAAACGGAATTTGGTATTGGAAAATTAATAGTAAGGTGGTAGGCAGTAATGCAGAGCAGTGATTTTAACAGTTATAATTCAAATATTGAAGTTGTGAAAAATAAGTCAGGAGCGGCGGCGTTTATTCCCGCAAAGGATAAAGCCGATCTGTTTGGCAATAACCATATATTTAAAACCTGTGCCTATTGCCGTGTTTCTACTGATCATGACGAACAATTATCTTCGTTTGAATTACAGCAGGAGCATTACAAACAGCTTGTAAGCAATCATCCGAACTGGGATTTGAAACATATATTTGCAGATGAAGGAATATCTGCAACATCATTAAAAAATCGTGATGAATTCAATAATATGATTTCTCGCTGTATGAACGGTGAGTTTGATTTGATTGTTACCAAGAGCGTATCAAGATTTGCAAGAAACCTTGTTGACTGTGTTTCGCTTGTCAGGAAGTTGAAAGGTTTAAATCATCCGGTAGGCGTCTTTTTTGAAACAGACAACTTGTTTACGCTTTCTGAAGATTCTGAACTCAAACTTTCAATACTTGCAACATTTGCTCAGGAGGAATCCGTAAAGAAAAGTGAAAGCATGAATTGGTCGCTGAAAGAGAGATTTAAAAACAAAAAGCTTTTAACGCCTGAATTATTCGGATATCGCAGACCTCGTGATGCAGTCGGAAACTATATTAAATACGGAAAACTTGAAATTGAAGAATCTGAAGCAGAGATTGTCAGATTTATTTTCAATGCTTTCCTATCAGGATTTTCTGTAGAAAGCATCTGCAATATATTAGAAGATATTGGGTGTAAGACTAAGCTTGGCAACACAAAATGGAATGAGGGTTCTGTTTCATATATCCTTAGAAATGAAAGATATTGCGGAAATGTGCTTACATGGAAACAATTTACGGCGGATATTTTTGAACATAAAAAGAGAAAAAACAGACAGGACAGAGATCAGTATTTATACACCGATGTGCACGAAGCTATTATATCAGCAGAGCAGTTTGAAGCAGTTCAGGTATTATTTGAAAATAAAAAGTACGGCTATAAAGGCGGTGTTCCGATTATGCAGGTTGTTGATATGGGGGTGTTTCGAGGGTATATACCGATTAATCATCACTGGATCAGCGAAAATCCTGAAATCTATTATAAGGCATCCAATAGTGTTCCGGTTTATAAAAAGAAACAAAACGTTAAGAAAAACTATTTCAGTAGGTTTGATTTATCGGGCTATCAGGTTGTAAGAGGTCAGTTCTTGACAGCTCGCTCCGAACTTCCCGTAATATCTTTCGGTAAAGATAAAATCACATTCAACTGTACCTGTACAAGAAAATTTGATTTTGCAGATTATGTTCAGCTGCTGCTTCACCCGACAGAACGAAAAATTGCAATCAGACCGTGTTCAAAAAATGATATGTACAGCATTCCGTGGCACCGAAATGCAGAACAGCCTATGATAGCGAAAACAATTATCTGCTCACATTTCTGTAATACATTATATCAGATTATGGACTGGTTTCCCGATTATATGTATAAAGTTTTCGGAACTTTAATTGAGAAAGGCAGCGAACAAATTGTAATATTCAATTTATCCAGTGCAATGCCGAATATAACCGTAACGGAAGAACTTGAAAGTGCGAATAAAATTGTGCGTAGAAAAGTCGATATCTGTCCTGAAGAGTGGGGCAATTCCTTCGGTGAAGAATTTTATAATTTTAGCATGAATAATATGCTCTACTACATGCCCAAAGATACAAATTTAAAGGCGAATGAAAAAAGCCGTCCTGTTGAAGGACAGCTTCCATTTGAAGTTATGGACGGAACTGAAGTATTACAGTTTGCAGAAAATCTAAAGCAGAAGGCAGGTAAAGAAAATGAATGATGAAAACAAACAATCTTTTCAGAATATACGGGAGCAAATATCTGAATCGGAGGAAAAGGAAATTGTAAATTTGGCAGGATTTCAGGTAACGAAAGCTGAATTGTTTGCACACACAAGAGAACCTGCGGTTACCGTATGGGAGAATCGAATTAAGTTTAATATGGCTTGCCTCAGAAGATTTCCCGGCGTTACGCATATTCAGTTATTGATACATCCTGAACAGCAGAGATTAATAATCCGTCCCTGTGAAGCGGATGCTCCTGACTCTTTAAGATGGGCTACGGGCGGCGGAGAAAAAGAAATCCGCAATCGAGATATGATTTGTCAGATATTTGCTGCAAAGCTTTTCGAGCTTATGAACTGGGATAAACAGTACCGTTATAAGATGCTAGGCAAGCCTGCCATATCGGATAATGAAGCGTTATATCTGTTCAAACTCAATGATTTTGAGCTATTTGTAAATACAGGCAAAAAAAAGAGCCGTGCATATCTTCCCGAGGACTGGCGAGAATGCTTTGGTGTTCCTGTTGAAAAGCATGAAGAAGCATATAAAATAGATTTGGCAGAGGGCTATATTTCCACAGGAAAGGCAGGTGAAATGTAATGGCATTTGATATTGGTATTAAAACAGTTTCGTTAGATGGGTTTCAAGTCGTACAAAGAAAATACTTCAGTCGTCTGACGGAACCTGTGATGACAATATGGGAATCAGCGGTTGCATTTAACACTGCTTCACACGATGCACTGAATAACTGCGAATGCATAGAGATTTATGTAAATGAAAAAGCAAAAAGTATAGCTATTATGCCTGTTCCGTCAAAGGATAAGGAAGCTGTGCAGTGGATCAGAGGCAGTAAAAAGTATAAATATAACAGGATTGAATGTACTATGTTTGCAAGACAGATATTTAAATCATGGGGACTTGATCCGCAGTATCATTACCGTACACCCGGTAAACTTGTACAGTGTGATAAGAAGTTAATGATACTTTTCGATTTTTCGCATTATGAAGTCTGGAGCGGAAGCAAGCTGGTGAAAGAAAATGGATAAAAATACTTTTATATCAGTTCGCCTTACAAGCGGAAGTATCAGAATCTTTAAGGATGCTATAAGGCTGATGGATAATCCTAGATTTATAAGGTTTTCTGTTAATGAAGAAGGTACTTTGCTGGCGGTCGAACCTTATCACAGAAAAACTTTTACTTCTTTTGCCATTCCACGAAATCTATATTCGTATAGTAGCGCAATGGTAGTTTACAGCAAGTCTTTATGTGCTTTACTATACAATAGACTAAATTGGAACGAAGATAAATTATATCGCATACCGGGGATAATATTAAAAGAGCAGAAGGCTGCGGTTTTTGATTTGACGAATGCGGTTTGTTATGATGGTAATTCATCTAACAAAGAGCTTCAAGGAGAAACATTATGACATTTGCAGAGCAGGTTTTATTCGTTCGGAAGAAGCTGTACCTTTCACGTTCTGATATGGCAAAAGAAATTGGCGTAACCGAACAAACAATTTACAGATGGGAGCAAGGATTATCCAAACCGCATATTTCATCAAAAGGCAAGCTTATGTCATTATGCAAAAAACAAAAGATCAGGTTTGAAGATATAGATGCATAAATAATTATAAAACATTTGTTAGTTCAAGTCCTCACGGTGAATTTACAAAAGCATCTCTTTTATATCATCTTTACAAGAAAAAACCGCATGAATACTGGATTTGTTCAGTGTTCATGCGGTTTTTCTTTGGTTTGCAGTCATTTTTAGAACGGAGTTTGTCGAGTTATATTTAGTTACATCTAATTGCAGTTACTACAGATTATGCTTTAAAAAACACCTCGAAATATTGCGACCTTCTCACGTATTCTCATACAACCGTCCTGTTTGGGCGGTTGTGTGTTATTTTGGGTGATCTGAATAAATTCGTTGAACATATTTGTCATAAAGCGTTGACTTTTGTAATATTGTGATGTATATTATAGATGTTAGAACGTTCAAACAAAATAATTAATAAGAAAAGGTGGTAATCAAATGAAAAAGACGACAAAAATTTTATTCTCTGTTCTACTGTGTGCCGTGATGCTTGTTATGTCTGTTCTTCCTGCATTTGCAGATACTGTACTAATAGAGGATCACTCTGTTGTTGATTGTACACATTACTATAAAGAGAACGGTAATTATTATTTCCAAATAAAATGTCCTGAGGGTCAGTTGGATAAGGTAACTGTAGGACTTTCTGGCCCAAGAGGAGGGGCAGCTACTGTATCATTTAAGTATACGTCTTTTACAGGGATTTTTGGTAAGGAATACGCTTATTCCCATGACGGATATGAATATACATGGCTTATCGTAAAGTGTAGTGAATGGCCTGACGCTTATGAATCAAGATGGGGTGGTATGATTGCAAAAGTGTATTATTTTGATGGTGAAAATAGTAAAATGGCAACAAATACGTCTAACGGTTCTACTGTTGCAGGTCCTGGTTATAAGCTTAGTTAATGTAATTTCGTAATTATTTAATAAAAAGGGCTGTGAAGAAATGGAGTTTTAAGACTTTCATCTTCGCGGTTCTTTGTTTTTTGTGGAAAACTCTGCGGATTGCTGAAAATTGGGTATAGTTTTCTCACTCCAAAGATTTGCTTTATAAAAATCACTTTTGTAATAATGCAGCTTTTTGAAGTCTGTTTCGTTTATTATGAAATTTTTGTAGGCTAAAACAGATTGAAGCCAAAAATATTTTAAGTTTTACCTTTTTCCGGCCTCTTCAAACTATTC
>CAMWIZ010000065.1 GCA_947174455.1 uncultured Clostridia bacterium
TAATATATCTTAATAGAGGAGAGATTTAAAATGGCAAAGACAATAGGTATAGATTTAGGTACAACAAACTCTTGTGTTGCGGTTATCGAGGGCGGCGAACCGGTTGTAATCGCTAACGCAGAGGGAAGCAGAACAACCCCTTCCGTAGTTGGTTTTTCAAAGACAGGTGAGCGTTTGGTAGGTCAGGTTGCGAAGCGTCAGGCTGTTGCAAACCCTGCAAGAACCATTATTTCTATTAAGAGAGAAATGGGCACAAGCCATAAGGTTACAATTGATGACAAGAGCTATTCTCCGCAGGAGATTTCCGCAATGATTCTTACAAAGCTGAAGAATGATGCAGAGGCTTATCTCGGTGAAACAGTTACACAGGCTGTTATTACAGTTCCTGCTTACTTTACAGATGCTCAAAGACAGGCTACAAAAGATGCAGGTAAGATTGCAGGTCTTGATGTAAAGAGAATTATCAACGAGCCGACAGCGGCTGCTTTGTCCTACGGTGTTGATAAGGAAAATGACCAAAAGGTTATGGTTTACGACCTCGGCGGCGGTACATTCGACGTTTCTATCATCGAAATGGGCGACGGTGTTCAAGAGGTTCTTGCAACAGCAGGTAACAACAGACTCGGCGGTGACGACTTTGACCAGAGAATTATTGACTGGCTTGTTGCTGAGTTTAAGAGAGATAACGGCGTTGACCTCAGCCGTGACAACACTGCTATGCAGCGTTTGAAGGAGGCTGCCGAGAAAGCTAAGATTGAGCTTTCAGGCGTTGTAAACGCTCCTATCAGCATTCCGTTTATCTCACAGGACGAGAACGGCCCTATGCACCTTGACACAACTCTTTCAAGAGCAAAGTTTGACGAGCTTACAGCTGACCTTGTAGAGGCTACAATGGGCCCTGTTAAGAGAGCATTAAGCGACAGCGGTTTGTCTATCGGCGAAATTGACAAGGTTCTTATGGTTGGCGGTTCTTCCAGAATTCCTGCCGTACAGGATGCTGTTAAGAAGTTTATCGGCAAGGATCCGTTCAAGGGTATTAACCCTGATGAGTGCGTAGCCATCGGTGCTGCTATTCAGGCAGGTGTACTCGGCGGTGAGGTTGAAGGTCTGCTTTTGCTTGACGTTACTCCGCTTTCACTCGGTGTTGAAACAATGGGCGGTGTTATGACTAAGGTTATCGACAGAAATACAACAATTCCAACAAAGAAGAGCCAGATTTTCTCAACTGCTGCCGACAATCAGACACAGGTTGAAATTAACGTACTTCAGGGCGAAAGAGAGTTTGCAAGAGATAACAAGCAGCTTGGTCTGTTCGCTTTGACAGGTATTGCTCCTGCTCCAAGAGGAATCCCACAGATTGAAGTTACTTTTGATATAGATGCAAACGGTATCGTAAATGTTTCCGCAAAGGATCTTGGAACAGGCAAGGAGCAGAAAATTACTATTTCCTCTAACACAAACATGAGTAAGGAGGATATCGAAAAGGCTGTTCACGAGGCAGAGAAATATGCTGCTGAGGATAAGAAACGCAGAGAGGCTGTAGATGCTAAAAACGAGGCTGAAAGCATGGCTTATCAGGCAGAGAAGCTCGTAAAGGAAAACGGTGATAAGATAGACTCCGCTGACAAGAGCGAGCTTGAAAGCAAGGCAAAGGCACTTAAGGATGCCGCAGCATCAGATAATCTTGATGCAATTAAGTCTGCAAGAGAAGAGCTTGAAAAGGTTCTTCACAGTGTTTCCGCAAAAATGTATCAGCAGGCAGCTCCGCAGCAGGGAGCACCGGATATGGGCGGATATGATGCAGGTGCAGCACAGGGTCAGCCCGACGACGGTGTATATGATGCCGATTTCAAGGACGTTGACTAATTCTTAAAAATTGTTAATCAATTTTTCTGTATACATTCTCCAAGCATTAGCTTGGAGAATGCCCATGTGGGCATTACGGCAGGCTGTGTAATTCAAATAATTAAAAATTTCTGTTTTAATACTTGCATTTAATAGCAAAACAACGTACAATTTTATAGGAGTTTTAAAGATGAGTATTAGAACAGAGGTAAGCCGTGAATATACGGCGTTGAACCGTGTACTTAGGAGGGATAATCTTGGCTGACAAGAGGGATTATTATGAGGTGTTGGGCGTTAATAAGGGAGCGGCCGACGATGAAATAAAAAAAGCATTTAGAAAAAAGGCAAAAATGTATCACCCTGATTTGCACCCCGGAGATAAAGAAGCGGAGAAAAACTTTAAGGAAGTTAATGAGGCATATGAAGTTTTGTCCGATAAGGATAAAAAGGCACGTTATGACCAGTTCGGTCATGCAGGTGTAGACCCTAATTACGGTGCAGGCGGAGCAGGCAGTCCGTTTAATCAGGGCTTTGACGTTGAGGATATACTTAACAGTTTCTTTGGGGGATTTGGCGGAGGACGCCGACAGGCGAATCCTAATGCACCACGACGTGGTTCTGATGTTGAAGCGGCTTGCACTATTGCCTTTGAAGAGGCTGCAAAGGGTGTAAAGAAAAAAATATCTTACCAGTGCATAGAAAACTGTGACATATGCAACGGCACGGGTGCTAAGAAAGGCTCATCGCCAAAAACCTGTTCAGCATGTGGCGGTGCAGGTCAGGTGAGAATAAATCAACGTTCACCGTTTGGCGTTATTCAAACGGCAAGAACATGCGAAGCTTGTAACGGTAAGGGTACAATTATAGATGATCCGTGCGACAGATGCGATGGCAAGGGAAGAATCAGGAAAACAAGGGAAGAAACGGTTGATATTCCGGCAGGTATTAATGACAATCAGGGCATACGCTTCAGCGGTATGGGTAATGCAGGCATTAACCGTGGACCGGCGGGAGACTTGCATTTGGTTATTAACGTTCGTCCTCACCCGATTTTTGAGAGAAAGGGCGATGACGTGTGGTGCGAATTTCCACTTACATTTGCCGAGGCCTGTTTAGGTGCCGAGGTTGTTGTTCCTACTCTTGAGGGTAAGGTTAAATACACTGTGCATGAAGGTACTCAGCCGGGTGAAAAATTCCGCTTAAAAGGCAAGGGTATACCAAGACTTAATGGCAGGGGTGTCGGCGATCAGTATGTAAAGGTTACCATTGAAGTGCCAAAGAACTTATCCAAAAAGCAAAAGGAATTGCTAATGGAATTTGAAAACAGTAAGAGCGAAAAGAATTATCAAAAGAGAAAGGGCTTCCGTGATAAAATAAAAGAGCTTTTTGGAGAGTAATATTCTGCAAGGCTCAAAGTGCTTTTGCGGTTTTATTTGTGAACATACAAATAGTTACATTATCGGCAATATTAGCATAGGCTTGCACCCTAATCACTTTGGGGTGCTTTTGCCTTTTTAATATTAAAATATAAAAATTATAGATTTTAAGGAGAATACCATGAACGACTGGACAGAAATTATTATAAAAGTACCGTGCGATAAGCTTGACATCGCAGGCGATATTGCCCAAATGGTTGTACCTTATGGCATATATATCGAGGACTACTCCATGCTTGAGCAGGAGGTTGAGGAAATAGCACATATTGATTTGATTGATGAGGAGCTTTTGCAGAAGGACCGAAGCGTTGGTTTGGTTCATGTATACATAAGTCCCGAAGAAAATCCGCAGGAGGCGGTCGCCTTTCTCAGCGAACGCTATACAAGCGAGGGTGTAGAGCATACCATTGACTGTGCAAGCTGTGTCGAGGAGGATTGGCTGAATAACTGGAAGCAGTATTTTAACCCGATTCCTGTAGGCGAAAAGCTGCTTATAAGACCAACTTGGCGTGATAATTATGACCCACAGGGCAGAATTGTTCTCAATCTTGACCCGGGTCTTGCTTTCGGTACAGGCACGCACGAAACCACACGTCTTTGCCTGCAAACCATAGAACGCTACGTTAAGTCGAACAGCACATTTCTTGATATCGGCTGTGGCAGCGGGATACTCTCGGTTGCCGCTTTGCTGCTCGGAAGTTCCCATGCGGTTGGTGTGGATATTGACGAAACGGCAGTAAAAACAGCCGAAGAAAACGCAGAGCTTAACAATGTAAAAGAACGCTATGAAGTTATCTGTGGGAATTTGGCAGATAAAATAAGCGGTAAATATGATGTAATCGCTGCAAATATAGTTGCAGATGCTATTATTTCGCTGAGTGCAGACGTTGACAAGTTTATGACCGAGGATACTGTATATATTATGAGCGGCATAATTGATGTTCGCTGTGCCGATGTGGAAAATGCACTGGCGGAGAGGTTTACTGTAATTGATAAGGTTGAGGAAAACGGCTGGGTTTGTCTTGTTGCAAAGCTCAAGGTTTAATATAATTTCGTGGTCAGATGTTATGACCGAATTTTTATTGAAATTTTATTGACCTTATGTAAATTTATGATAAAATGGTAATTAGAGGCATGGGGTTCATGCGGTTTATTTAGGTAAGTACTTATCATATCAACAATACGGAGGGCTTTATAAATGAAAAAAAGGAAAAAAGAAGCAATCAATATGTTTTTTTCTGCATTTTTGGTAATGGCATACATTGTCTGCTCCTACTTTTTGTTACAGCTTGCATACAAAATGACCAACATCACATTTGTACAGATTGCCATTATCGCCTTAATGACGATATTTGGATTGTTTCTGTTTTATGCAACCAGAGTAGGTGATGGCAAGCAGGTTAAGCGGTTCAGTCCGTCAGTACTGATTTTGATGGTTTTACCGTCAATTTACGTTATCAGTGCATTTTTTGCGGTTGGTTTGCCGCTTCATGACCAAATTTTCAATACCGAACAGGTTTTGTATCTTGCGTCTGTAACACTCGGATACTCTATCCCGTACACATTTACAAGCGGTTTTGAGCTTGTGACTGAGGAAGAGGTGTATGACGTTCCGAGCAAAAAGGACAGTGATAAGACAGATAAGAACGAAAAAAGGTCAAACAAGAAAAACAGCAAAAAGAAAAAGTAAACGGAGGTACTTATAATGGGGTGTACTCACGATTGCGGTACTTGCTCGTCTTCATGCAGTGACAAGAACGAAGAAAGCTTGAAGCTAAAGCTTAACGATAAAAGCAGTGTTAAAAAGGTAATCGGTATCGTAAGCGGTAAGGGCGGTGTGGGAAAGTCCACAGTTACCGCTTTGCTTGCAACGGCAATGCGAAGAAAGGGCAACGAGGTTGCCATACTGGATGCTGATATTACGGGACCGTCAATACCAAAGGTTTTTGGTATTCATCAGAGGGCAATGGGCAGCGAGGATGGAATTTACCCTGTTCCTACCTCTACCGGTATAGAGATTATGTCTGTTAACCTCCTTTTGGAGAATGAAACTGACCCGGTAGTATGGAGAGGTCCGGTTATTTCGGGTACGGTCAAGCAGTTTTGGCAGGACGTTGTATGGGACGAGGTTGACTGTATGTTTGTAGATATGCCGCCGGGAACCGGTGATGTTGCATTGACGGTATTCCAGTCGCTTCCGCTTGATGGAATAATCATTGTTGCATCTCCGCAGGAGCTTGTTGCAATGATAGTTGAGAAAGCCGTAAAAATGGCACAAATGATGGAAGTACCTATACTGGGACTGGTGGAAAATATGAGTTACTTTGAGTGTCCTGATTGCGGCAAGCGTCACAATATCTACGGTGACAGCCATATAGACGAAATTGCAGGGCAGTATAACACAAAGGTGCTGCTAAAACTCCCAATAGATGCAGAGCTTGCACACTGTGCAGATGCAGGCGATATTGAAAATTATATGGGCAGTTGTATGGACGAGATTGACTTACAGTTTTAAGGAACCCCTGAATAAATACCGCCTGAGGGCTTGGCACTCATCTTGCTTGCG
>CAMWIZ010000066.1 GCA_947174455.1 uncultured Clostridia bacterium
TGACAGGACATTTTTTCAGTCCTGTTACGCCCGGTGCTAGCTGCGGTCAGCCGATGCAAATGTTTTTGTTGACAAGCTTGGGGGTTGATTTAGGCTTCTCCTCTTCGATGCTTCTGCAAAAATTCATTGTTTTTCAGACGGTGTCAACCGTTTATGCTGCTGTTTTATTTTTTATTGAAAGCAAGTTTATCATTTCACGGATAAACGGAACTTTCATGATTTTGTTTGTAATCATAGGTTTTCTGTCCCAGCTTATTGTAATGGGATTTATCATTTCAGCCTGCTTTATGCCGAAAACCGTAAAAAAGCTTGTCAGAGCGACGGCAGCTTTGCTAAAGCGTTTCAAATTTTTCAGAGATAAGGGCATAGATGAAAAGGTTGAAAAGACAGAAGAAAAATTGAATATTTTCTACACCAGCAACAAGCGTTTTATCAAGCGTCCTTTACTTATGCTTACGGTTTTTATTGAGATTACAATTCAGGTTACTCTCATATATGCAGTTCCGTACTTTGTGTACAAGTGTCTATTGCCAAACGGCAGCGGAGCGGCATTGACAATGTTCTGTTCGGTAGCCTTTGTAAACGTAGTTTCCTCAATGATTCCAATTCCAGGCTCGTCGGGAGTTTCAGAGCTTGCCTTTTCTGTGTTTTTTGGGGCATTTTTCACCCCTACTACACTAAAATCCGCAGTGCTTATTTGGAGAATTATCACTTACTACACCCCCGTTTTATTCGGTGTTCCATTTGCATTACTGATTAAAAAGAAAGGTCAGCCAGAGTTAAAGCATATACACAAAAAGGGGGACTGTATCTGATGCCGCATAATGTTGCCGTAAGTGTTATTGTACCTGTCTACAATGTAGAAAGATATCTTGAAAGGTGTTTGACATCTCTTGAAAAACAAACCTTTCAATTTTTTGATATAATTATAATTGATGACGGCAGTGAGGACGGCTCATCAGAAATAGCAAAAAGCTTCTCTGATAGGGACAGCCGTTTTCGTTACCGCAGAATTGAACGTGGCGGTGTTGCAAATGCACGCAACGTTGGTTTGTCGTTTGCAAGCGGCGAATACATAGCCTTTGTGGACAGCGATGACTATGTAGAACCCGATTACATAGAAAAGCTGTACTTAGCTGCAAAGGACAACAATTGCAAGATATCAACTTGCAGCTACTCGCTCGTTTATGAGTCATCGCCCGATAAGGATAAGCCCGTTAAAATAAGAAAGCTCAGTTCGGGTGTATACTCGGGAGAGAGCTATGTAAAGCGTATAATTGAGGATTGGAGCGTTCGCTCTTACCTTTGGAACAAGCTATGGCACAGAAGTCTTTTTTTTGACTACAATATTGAATTTCCTAATATGTATTTTGAGGATATTGCAACAGTTGCCAGACTTGCTTTTCATGCAGATAAGGTCGTTGTTGTTGATGAGCCTTTGTATCATTACTTTGTAAGAAAAAACAGCATTATGACCTCTGTTAAGGTTGAAAAAATTAACGACTACATATACGCTTTTGCAATTATTAGGAATTACATACAATTTCACGGCAAGCTTGACACATATAAGTTTTCGCTTTTTAGGTTAGCAACGATAATATTTTTTGCAAATCACTATGAAGTATTTAGGCTGCATCTGGCTTGTCATAATTTTAGGGAATACTTTAAGAATCAGATACTTGCAGATAAGTTAATTTTTTACTTTTTAAACGGGAGATTTGCTGCAACAAAGGATTATCCCACAATGCCGCAGTACGTAGTACTGCCACGTCAGTTTGAGTCATAAAGTATATGGGTATATTCTTCAGCATAGTTACTTTGGTATTATATTGTCGTTTGTAATGCGAACCGACAGTAATAATAAAATATATTTTTTTGAAAGAGGGATATTTATGAAACGAGGATTCGGAAGATTTATAATTGCTATGTGCATTCTTCTTGTCTGCCTTGGTGTAGTGTTCATGAAGGACAATTTTGGTGCATTTAGGGTACAGTATCTTGGTGGCACACCCATAGATTACAACACTGAGGCCGATTCATCTAAGATGAAGGATGACACGCCTGTTGAGGGTACCGTGTACCAAGTAATTGACTTAATGATGTACGAATACACAGTTGACGAAGATACAAACAAAGAAACAACAAGCAGTTATTATTATCTGCTTCCGTTTTCTGATGACGAGCTTCTTTTAGTTGAAGCAAAGAGCAACACGGCATTTGATGACGACATTACAGATCTTATGTATGCTTGCCATGAGCATCTTAACCTTTTCTCCCTACTGTACGACATGGAGTACTACGGCGATGACCCAAAGAAACTTATGGAAGCAGGCGTTGAGTTGTCGGGAATTATGGAAACCAACGATTCTGACACTATTGACTTTTACAATGATTGGTTAGACGAGTACGGATTTATCCTCTCTGACTACGGATATGATGAGGACACTGTAAAGCTTCTTCCCTGCACACTTAACTGCAAAAGTTCAGTAAGCGAATGTGCAACACAGTTTATTATAGGTCTTGTTTGCATGATTATTTTCCTTGTAATAGTCGGTATTGCAATCGCTGTATTTGTTTCTCACAATAAAAAGCCAAAAGCACAGGCATATGCAGGTGCACCAATGAACTATAACAGCACACCGGGATTTGGAACAAACAATACAAATAACTCCTTTATCCCTACAGCAAGCACACCGCAAAACTACGATCCGACAGCAACATATAACTCCCAAAACTCTTCACAGACTTTGGACGTATCTGCTCAGCAGTTCCAGCAGCAGAATCAGCAAAACGGCTACAACACCGCCAATACTGCAATCCCGTCCAGTAACTTCGGTTTTGGTGCAGGTACAGGTTCATCAAATAATAACGGCTTTGGTCAGTAATTAACTTATTATACACAAAAGCGGTACTTAAAACAAAAGTACCGCTTTTTGCTGTCCTGATTTTTCGCAACTATAAACAATCAGTTTGATTTGCAGAAATGTGTGAACACAGTTAGTTATTCTGAAAATAAATAAATTTATGCATTGGAGGTTTTATTATGAACGAATTGGCAGAACGAATTACCAAAATAGACCATCAAATATTACTATTTATACAGGAACATATGCGTTTTGATTTTCTAACACCTGTTATGGAATACTCCTCTCTGCTTGTTAATGCAGGAATATTATGGATAGTTCTTGGGTTAATACTTCTTATATTTAAACGCACAAGAGTAATGGGTATGGTCATGCTTTCCTCTCTTACTCTCGGATTCATGGTAAACAACATTTTTATTAAGAATATTGTTGCCAGGGAGCGTCCGTTTAATACTTTTTCTGACTTAATACCTTTAGTCAAGGCATCGGGTTACTCCTTTGCATCAGGTCATACAACCGCATCATTTGCTTCTGCCTGTGTACTTGTTCGTTTTCTCAATAGACCGCTCGCTGTGATTACCATAGCTTTCGCTGTTATTGTTGCCTTCTCCCGTCTTTACCTGGGTGTGCACTACATGACAGACGTACTGTGCGGCTTTCTTATAGGACTTGGTTCAGCGTTACTGGTATATTATATCTACTCAAAAAAAATTGATTTAAAAAGCCACAGAATAGGCTGCTGAGCATTCCGGCAGTTATCCTTACAAAAAATTATAACAGTATACCTAACAAGAAACATCTGACGGTAAGACCTTTATAAAGTCAACACCGTCAGATGCTTTTTTACCTTGTTATTTATTCAATTCAAATTATTTATTATTCAACGGTCTTTAATGAGTACTTTTCGTTGTACATCTCGTACTTTGACTCGAAATCCTTATTCCCTGTGCGTTTAACAACATTCAGATATTCATGTGCGTCCATGGAGTACTGATCCGTCTCAATAAGTGTTACTGCAACGTTGGAGCAATGGTCAGACACACGCTCACAGTTTGTTAAGAGGTCAGACAAAATAAAACCAAGCTCAATTGTACATTTCCCCTCTTTAAGACGCTGTATATGATTTGATTTTATATCTATTATAAGGTTATCTATAACCTCCTCAAGAGGCTCAACCTGCTTTGCAAGATTTATATCATGAGAAACATATGCATTTGTGGTAATATCAAGAATTTCACTCAAAGCACTAATAAGTATTTCTGTTTCTTTTTTTGCATGGTCGGAGAAATGCAGTTTTTTCTCATGCATTTCCTTGGCAACATCCATAATGTTTACAGCGTGGTCACCTATACGCTCAAAATCTCCTATTGTGTGAAGCTGAAGCGAAACCCTGCGACTGTCAATATCCGAAACCTCTTTGCCAGACAGCTTTACCAGATAAGTACCAAGCTTGTCCTCGTACAAATCGAGTAAATCTTCGTTCTCAAACACCAATTCTGCCGTCTTTTCAGTATAGTTATCAATAAGTTCTATTGATGAGAAAATCGTATCTCTGGCAAGCTTAGCCATCTTTTTGCACTTACTGTTACACTCTGAAATAGCAACGGACGGGGTGGGAAGCAAACGGTCGTCTACAAAGCTGTAAACCTCATCAGCCGGTGTTCCGAGAGCATTCTCCTTAATAATAAGATAAGCGAGTTTTTCCAGTTGTTTGTTAAATGGGAAAAGCAACAGCACTGTTGCAACGTTAAAGATACTGTGCACAATAGCAATATAGAAAGGGGTTATAGGCAGATTGGAAAATCCAAATTCTACAAACGAATTTAATATACAGTAAACCGTCAGGAAAAATGCAGTACCGATTAAGTTAAACGAAATATGGATAACCGAAACACGTCGAGCATTTCTGTTAACACCGATACTTGAAAGCAGTGCCGTAACACAGGTACCAATATTCTGTCCCATGATAATTGGGATAGCCATAGAAAACGTTATACTTCCGTTGAGTGAAAGTGCCTGCAAAACACCGACAGATGCAGCCGAGCTTTGAATAACTCCTGTAAATATAGCACCTACCAACACACCCAAGATAGGATTTTCAAACATGGTAAGAATGCTTTCAAACTCAGGAACCTCTGCAAGCGGTGCAACGGCATTCTTCATCATTTCCATGCCGTACATTAAAATAGCGAAACCTATAAATATAGCACCGATACTTTTCTTCTTATCGGTTTTAGATATCATAATAAACAATATACCTATAAAGGCGAGAAGAGGAGCAAATGACTCCGGTTTAAGCAGGTTTATCCATACATTGTCACTTTCTATACCGGAAAGGCTGAGAAGCCATGCCGTAAGCGTTGTACCTATGTTTGAGCCCATAATAACTGCTATAGTCTGTCCAAGCTGCATTATGCCTGAATTAACTAAACCAACAAGCATAACGGTTACTGCTGAGGACGACTGAATAGCAACAGTTATTATAACTCCCAGCAAAAGTCCCATGAGTGGATTGGAGGTCGTTTTCTTCAGCAGAGATTCAAGCTTTCCGCCTGCCATTTTTTCCAAACCTGATGACAGCATATTCATGCCATACAGAAAAAAAGCAAGACCCCCGCATAAGGTAAATACTGAAAAAATATCCATATTCACACACCCTACTACGCACCGTTTCTATTTTGGTGCTTTCTTTCCTTTTACTTTCAAATTTTCAAATCTTGTCCAATGTAATTTTAGCACAAACGCAGCACATAGTCAAAGGTTTTTAATACAATACGTTTTTTTGCACTCTATAAATATAATTGTGTCAACTTTAGGTAAATTATTCTACATTTAACATAAATATAGATAAAAATAAGATGTTTATAATTAAAATTTTTTCCAATAATTGCTTTATGTATAAAAT
>CAMWIZ010000067.1 GCA_947174455.1 uncultured Clostridia bacterium
AAGTTGAAATACTGAGGTTAACAATATGTATAAATTATTTTAGGAACTGACCGTCCTCGCCGATTTTGCCGTGAACTTCACTGCTGCCATTTTCGAGAACATAAACTCTCAAGTTACCCTGACCGATAGAGTCAGTAGTGAGTGTTCCGTTGGAAACAGTTACCTTATTACCTGTAACGGCCTCAACGTATGTACCATTCTCAACACCTGTGAAAGTTGTACTGCCGGAAACTGTAACCAAGCAGTAGCTGTCAATACCGTCAGCCGTGTAACGACGCTTGTAAGCCATACCGCCGCCGCAGCCTTCTGTTGAGTACTGACCCATTTGAAGAGCAGGAACTGCACGTCTGATTTGATTGAGTCTTTGAACGTGCTTTGCAAGAGGACTGCTAAGGGTTTCCGAAACCTTTCCGCTTGCTGTGTACTCGCTGAAATCGCTCGCTGTAACAGTACCCTCAAGGTAGTCACCAAAGTAAGCACGACCTGTTTCTGCCAAAGGCATCTTGGGACCTACATCAATTTCGGCACCCTTCATGAATTCTACCTCACTGCCGTAGTAAAGACAAGGAATACCTCTGAATGTAAACATCAGGCTCATGTTCTCAGCCCAAGCCGCTGTACCTCCTGTGTAACGGACTTTCTGACAATCATCAGGGCTGTAGTCGTGAGAATCAACATACATAACATTCCATGTAGCATCATTGTACATAGAGTCGCCACCGATAGCGGTGTTATACGCATCACGTGCATTCATGAAATTCCAATGCATTGGGAAGTCAATTGTACTTGTGCCGTTCCACTGGCTGTAATCAGGTGTGTGATATGCATTGCCGTTGAGGAATGCATTGTCACTTGTTCTGTCAGGTGTACTTGTATTATAATTTCCAAAGTGAGTAACTGCGTTGTCATAGTTGGTTTTCCAGTCAGTACTCCATGAAGGCGAACCACTCGGCTCCTTCCAAGAATAGAAGCAGCATGAGTCGGACAAACCGCCCTCGTTTATAACCTCACGACGTCTGGAACAAACCTCACCGAAAATATAAAAATTATCAATTTTCGTAAACTCGGGGAAATACGCATTGTTAAGTGTCAAACGGTTAATGTGTTTTTCTGTATCCAAACGGAAACAGTCAACACCCATGTTTACGTACTCCATATAGCAATCAACTATGTACTTGGCAACCTCAGGATTTTCCGTGTTGATATCTACACAGTCATCAGCCATCTGACCTGTCTGTTCAGTATACGAACCGTAAGACAAACTCTTATCGTGGTGATAATAATTATTGGTATCATTGCTATCTTCTTTCATAGCAGCGATTCTTGCATTGTACTGGGCACTGCCGGGCAAGCTATCGTAATTAGGGAAAGCTCTATCGAGAGCCGAACCCTCAATCTTTTTTACACAATCAAATGTACCCCAGTCCTGAACCGAATTTTCATCTCTCGTAAACATCGGTGCAAGGAAATTCTCGCCAAAGTTACAGGTGTGATTCCAAACAACATCCTGTACAATCTTCATGTCTTTTTCGTGTGCAGCGTCTATTACATCCTGAAATGAAACACCGTCGCTTTCATATCTCGGATCTATCTTTGCAAAGTTGCTTGCGTGGTATCCGTGATAGTCATAGCTTGACATATTCTCTACAACAGGTGTAATCCAAATAGCACTGAATCCGAGAGCCTTAATGTAGTCAAGCTTTTCGATAAGGCCCTTAAAATCACCTCTCCATGCAGGGTCGGAGTCGGGATTGTTTGCCTGTGTGTCATCCCAGCAATGAACGTTATTGCCTGTGTCACCGTCGTAAAAGCGAGTTGTTATAATAAAGTAGATAGTTTCCTTACGCATATCTGTACGTTCATATGTATCAATAAGCTCAGGATTACCGTTGTACCACTTACCATTCTTGTACCAATACTCGCCAGCAGAGCTTCTTGTAAGCTCCTTGGACTGCTCACCGTTTACAATAAACTGCATATTGATTTTCGTAACATTCGGGAAACTGTAGGTATACCAACCCGAACCTTCTGCGTTCATTGTTTCTCCCGGATAATCAACCTCGATATTCTCCGGCAGTGAGTTCCAATAATAAATGCTCGGAACTGAACCCGAATCGTCCTTGTAGTGAATGACAATACCGTTTGCCGCTACTTCTTCATAATCATTTGTTGCAGCCTTAGCATCGAGGGTCACAAAGGAAACAGACGCTATTAAGCAAAGCATCAGCAGGCAGCTCAGTACGCAACGGAACTTTCTCATTTTAAATTCCTCCTTAACTTTCAATCAGACAGTAATCCACAAAAAACGAATCAACTACTGCCTATTACTGGTTATTATTATAAAATAGCACAGAAAAAGTTTAATTGCTTTATAGAAAAATAAGCACTTTCGCAAACGTAAAACCAACCAAACTTTGTAACCTTTTTTTGTTCATTGCACCGAATTTTTTGAAAATTACGAGTATATTTTGTGTTTTTTCTCAATATTCACAACAATTTCACTCTATCATCACTTTAGTGCGACTTATTTTTTTGAATTTTAGCCGTTACAGCCGCCGCAAGGCTTGACGGAACAAGCTTTGCAAGAAGTGCCGCAGCCTTTGTTGTTGTGCCGGGAATTATAACTGTGTCGCCGCAATTCATTCTTTTTACAGCATACTCGGCAACGTATTTGCTGGACAGCGGTTTCATTGAAAAATGCACACCCGCAACGCTGTTAAACTCCGTACTTACAGGTCCGGGACAAAGTGCTGAAACAGTTACTTTAGAACCGTCACTTCTAAGCTCATGTGCAACCGACTGGGTAAGTCTGAGCATATAAGCCTTGCAGGAATAGTACGCAGCCATGTACGGTCCCGGTGCAAAGGCTGCGGCAGATGCAACATTCAGTATTTTGCCGCTGTTTCTCTTTGTAAAATCACGCAGGAAAAGCTTCATTAAAACGTGCATGGTTTCTACATCTATTCTGAGCATATCCATTTCACGGTCGGTGTCGGTAGCTGTAAAGCCTCCCCAAACACCAAAGCCTGCGTTGTTTATCAGAACGTCAATTTCATGTTTTGACGTCATGTCATAGAGTTTCTTTGCATTTTCCGAGCCGCTTATATCCATTGCAATTATTATCGGATTACCTATAAGATTTTCCGCCAAGGCTTGCAGCCTGTCCTCACGTCTTGCAACTAAAATCAAGTCATAGCCCTGTGCGTCAAGTATTCTTGCAATATCTCTGCCTATTCCTGAGCTTGCTCCTGTTATAAGTGCCTTCTTTGCCATAAAAAACCTCCGTACTGTTATTATTAAATTAGATTTTACCACATCTGCATTTTTAATGCAATTAAAAGGGAGATTTCACATCTAAATCTTTATACAGCACATTGTTGCATAAAGTAAATATCTTTCGGTAAAGTTTCTGTGTATAACCGTAGGTTACCGTTTTTGGAAATCACTTGCGGAATGCTTCCCAAAATAAAAAACACACCCAACAGAATTGCCATTGGGTGTGTTTATAAATTGAAAGGGTATTATAATAGGGTTAGTTATTTAAAATGGGTTTAATTTTTATGCCGAACACAAATTAACCGTACAATACTATGTTAACAATGTTCACCAAAAGTCTTTTAAACGAAAAATCAAGTCACGAAACGCATTTTGCAATATAATCTTATCGCCACGCATAGCAACAGATTATTTTTCAAATTAAGATTTAACCGTCAACCTCACCGCTGTACTGAATCTCTTGATACACTTCTGCAACAGTTTCATTGTCTCCGTCATAAATGATTTCGCAATCATATCCGGTTGACTCATCAATTATTATTTCCGCATACTCACCCTCGTCAAAGGGAGTTTCATCAAACTGCTCTTTGTTATCGTTCGTCTGTTCATCGAATACAACCTCTTCATCGTATGAAGCCCGTGTTTCGATCTCTTCTACAACTACATCCTCAGATTCCCCGTCAGAACGAATAACAACGCTGTTTTCCTCCTTAATTTCGGACACGTTCTGCCTTTTTGAAGCCGTGCTTGAGGAACTGCTTGATGAAGATGTCATCTCAGCTTCCTTGTTGATTTCCACAATTTCACTGTCACTTTGCAGGTCTGCTCTTGACTCGGAAACCACAGAATCATCGACTTGATTATCATTTTGTGTTAACGCAAAGCCTGTTGTACAAACAGCCGTTGACAATACAGCGGCAGCCAGTGCCTTTACTGCAAATTTCATATTCAGTCTTCCTTTCTGCCTTTGCAAAATTGAGAATTCTCTTTAAAATAAGTTAACTTTCTTAAATTTAAACATCAATTCGCATCTTAAAAGTATCTGTATTGTATCAAAATTGAATAGACATTTTAAACTATAAATGAGCAAGTTCAAGGTTTTGTAAAAGTTTTTAATAGGAATACGTAGGTTTTTGCTCAATTATTTTGGAGAAGCAGTGCTACCAAAACGTAAAATTCGGTCAGATTCTAATTGTGAAAACCTCAGTGTTAAATGCTACTCCTCTTTCAAGACGACCACTCCGCCAACATCTGTAAGCGGTAGGGATGTCAGGCTTTGTACAAACACACCGTGGTTTTTGCAAAAATCTCTAATACTTAGATAATTGGGGTGCTGCTTTATATCGCCCGTAAAAAGCAGAGTACTGCTGTCGTACTTAAAACTTGCACCGCCTATAAAACCAGGGTACTTGTCACAAAGCTGTATGTAACCCTCCTCTATTTTCAAACAGTCAATTCCGCTGAGCATTGCCGCCTTTGAAATAGTGCTGTCGGAGGTTATGATTGCATTTTCGTTTACAACACACGTTGAACATTTTGTATAACCCTGCTTTACGTTAACCTTTTCATTGTCCGAAAAACAGTCTATGACAACCCTGTCGATATTTGACACAAGTCCGAAAATTCTGCCCTTTAAAACAACGCAGTTAAGCACCGCACACTGTGGGTAGCAAAACTTATTTATTTCTGTATTAGCAAATTTTACAGAAATCCCCACCTTGGTAAGTTCATCTGCCAATCCGCCTTTGTTGCTCAGTACTATAACCTTATTGCCACCCAGATGCAAAAGCTGCATATCTGCGTGGTCGGCTTCGGGATTAGATTTTTCATTGTTATATGGTAGGGTCTTTATAAGCTCTATGCCAATATTTTCAAGTTCTTTGTTTATGACGGTGTTTCTTCCCGACACCGCCGCAAGGGTTACTCTGCCCTGCGGCAAGTGCGGGTTTTCTATAAATCTACTCATTACTGCTCATCTCCTTAAAGCTTCAACGGGGTTGAAGCATGACGCCTTATATGCCGGAAAAATTCCGAAAACAACACCAACAGCCATAGCTACAGCCATGGTCCCCAATGCCACAGTAAAACTTACCGATACAGACATACCTATATACACAGAGGCTATTTTTACAATAATAACGGAACAAACAACACCTGTCGCCGCACCGATTAGCGATATTAGCACCGACTCAGCCAAAAAGTCACGCATGATATCCGCAGCCGTAGCACCGATTGACTTTTTAATGCCTATTTCCCTTGTTCGTTCATTGACTGAAATAAGCATTATATTCATAATACTTATGCCGGAAACAAGCAAAGCTATTGCCCCTATTACCGTCAGCACCAATGTAACTATATTAAGAAGATTATCCAAAACTCCCTTTTGACCAGCCATATCACTTACAAGATAGCCATCCGAACTTCCGGATGACACAAGTGTTTTTTCTACATCTTCCGTTATCTTTTCGGAATCAAGCGATGTATTTA
>CAMWIZ010000068.1 GCA_947174455.1 uncultured Clostridia bacterium
GTATTACACTTGGTGTCTCAGAAAATGTTAAACCGCTTTTTAGTATAAAATATGAGAAAAAAGATGAAATATTCACTGACGTTTATTATCGTTTATGTTACGAAAATTTTCAAAATGGTAAGGAAAGGCGAATTTCAGGCATATATATTGATATTCCAAAAGATAAAATCAAAAGGAAAGATGCGTTAGAGAAAGAAAAACTAATTAAAAACGGAATAATATCCGAAGATATGTTTTTACTTTCAGAATTATCATATCATTTCTCAACAGAGTATTTTCGTTTTTTAGATGGAAAAACTTGGGGAAACGCAGGTGTAAAAGCACCGTATATGCTTGATATAAGAAATGCAGGTGCTGTAGGTATTATTTCTGATAATAATCTGTATGCACATGACTTTATCAGACACACTGTATTAGAACTTGCTTATTATCATTCTCCCGAGGATATACAATTTGTGTTCTTCTTTGAGGATGGAATAAGTATTGAGGAACAGGAAGAAAAAGTAAAAACTTATAAATTCCTTCCCCATTGCAATGAACTGATTGAAAACACGTCCCAATTCATTTTCAATCAGGAAAGTGCAGGTAAAGTGTATGGGCAGCTTCTGAACATTATGAATCAAAGGACAAAGGCTCATCAGTCTGACGAAGAAAATGAGTCTGCTCCTGAGAAACTGACACAGATTGTTTGTGTTATTTTTGATGATTATGGTGTAAAGTCGACGGGCTTTTCAAAATATCTTCCTGAAGCTCCTAAGGAGGGTGAGGAATATCAGAACAAGCTGGGATTGACATTCCTATTTTGCCGAGATGATAAAGATAAACTACCTCGTTATTGTGGAGATGTAATTTATCTGAATATTGGTACTAACAATACTGGATATGGTTATGTTATTCCAAGATATAGTGTGATGACACGTGAAAATATTCTTGCTACTGTTACAGAGACTAAGAAGTACCCTAATTTTTGGAATGATTTTGTCTTCAAAGCAAGTGCATATAAAGAGCAGTATGAACTTGCCTACAGAAGATTAAGTGCCATTTATTATACCCGTATTGCAGAGAATGGACAAGTTCCAAGTATGGTGACCTTGTTTAAATTACACAATATTTCAAGTACGGATATAGAGGTTAAAGATAATAATTCTACGAATCCGTTATCTACAACCAATATTGCAAATAGAATACTTGAATGCTGGTCAAGTTTAGAAGAGGAATATGATGTAACAAGGAATCTTCGTGTCAATATTGGTGCAAATGAACATGGGAATATGCCTCTTGACTTATATGAAAAAGCCGATGGTCCGCATATGCTTGTTGCAGGAACAACAGGCTCAGGCAAATCTGAGACAATTATTACCTATTTAATAGGACTTTGTATGAAATTCTCTCCAATGGATTTAAATCTAATGCTCGTAGACATGAAAGGTGGAGGTTTCTCTGACCGATTGGGAGATTTACCTCATTGCGTAGGTGTAGTAACCGATACAGCTGGTGAAAGCGAGGGAATATCCTCAGCGTATATGCTGAAGCGATTTCTTGAAACATTAAATGCCGAAATAAAGAAGAGAAAACTTTTGCTTCAAGAATTTGGTGTTGATACAGTAGATGCGTATATTCGTGCAAGAAGAATCATGATGGAAATTGATGACCTGATAAATAAGGAAGAAAATTTTTCATTACGACAGGCACATACTATTTACAAAGAGTTGAAATCCAAGCAGATTGCAATTGATGAATCAGATTATTCGGAAAGTAAACAGGCAATTTTTGAAAAAATTGGGAAGCTGAATGACAAACAAATTGAGGTTTTAAAAAATAAAGGAATCGAAAAAATAAAACATCTTTCTCACCTTATTCTCGTCGTTGATGAGTTTACGGAATTGAAAAGATTCTCTAATGAAAGCAATGACGTTGACTTTATTGCTGAGATCACAACAATTGCTCGTGTAGGAAGAACACTTGGCTTTCATATTATTCTTGTTTCTCAGAATATTGAGGGTGCTATTACGGACGATATACGTGTTAACTCAAAAGCAAGAATATGCTTGAAAGTTGCTACAAAACAGGCTTCAAAGGAAATGATCGACAGTACCGTCGCAGCTGCACCGACTATGCCGTTAAACGGACGTGCGTACTTGCTTGTTGGTACAGGCTCAAGATTTGAATACTTTCAATCAGCTTATACAGGTGCAAATCAAAACTTAAGTATTGAAAGCCCTGTTAATATTACATATGTCCCTAACAGCGGAACATTTAATGATAAGTTCTATCGTTCACAGAAAGATAATGAAGCACAAAAGCAAGCACAGAAGAACGTTGACCCAAATGCTACTCAATTAAAGTTTGTTGTAGATACGATCATATCCATAAATAAAGGAAGACAAATGCCAGAAAAGATATTTATGCCACCATTGAAAACTAAACTTGAAAACACTACAGAATGGAGTATTTGAAGCAATGAATAGAAAAACAATGATCTGCACTTTGGGTCAATATGATATTCCAATTGTGCAAAAACAGCCATTATTTCAAGTCGATTTACTTGATAAAAACATAGCTCTGTTCGGTGCTTCAATGAGTGGAAAAACAAACTTCCTTAAGTTACTAATTCAATCTTTACATATGATATCTTATGTAGGTGATGAACAAATCTTCATTCTTGACTTTGGCGGTGCATTAGCCTTTTACAAAGATTTCCCACTGGTTTCTGCGTATTTTGATAACTCCAATGAGGAATACGTTAAAAGAGCGTTTAAGATATTGGAGGAGATTATAAAAAATAATACAAAATATCTTGGTGGGGCAGGCTTTTCATCATACGATGGTGTGAAGAAATTAATCCATACAACATTTATAATTGATAATCTTAATGCTTTTCAGGATGAACCAAGATATGCAGCCTATCAAGAAAAATTTGCAAAAATATGTCGTGACGGATTATCTAAGGGCATTACTGTAGTGGTTACAGCATCTGACACCAAAGGGCTTTCATCTTATTTAAATAGTTTTGGACAGAAAATCGCACTTGAAATGCCCTCCGACAAATATACGGATATTTTCAACGCTAAAGTTACAGAAATAGGTGCAATCGCCGGACGTGGATTTGCGAATGTAACAATTAAACCTGGTAATATTGAAGGAACTTTCCGAATGAATGCACCATATGAGTTACAGTGCTATATTGCTGATAAACTTGATGGTACTACAAAGTATATGCAAACGCTAAAAGACAAATTCAAATATGATGAAATATCAAATACTTACATAAAGAGTGCAAAAAAGTATTTAACATTTTCAGGTGATTTGACATTCAGTGAATACAACAGATTAAGACAGACTCCAAATAATTACGAGAAAAAGTCAGAAGGGATACCCTGTCCTATATCCGTTGGGTTGGATTATATTGATTTTTTTCCTGTTATTGTTGACTGTTCAGAAACAAGAGTTATCGGTATATATGGAAAAAAAGAGTATGGAAAGACTAATTTACTTCGTTTGATTCTCGATGAACTGTTCAAAAAGAAATCTTATGCGAGATTTGTCTTTTTTGATGATGGAAGAAAGCAGTTAAAAGAGTTCTATGAGAAATGTGAATCTCTTGGTTTGGATATAAGAAAATTTGTAGAGTCAAAAAAGAATATGATATTGCCGCCACAGGAAACAAAAGATATGTCATTGGATATGTCAAATGGTTTTATGAATGTTATTGGACAATCAAAACAGACAGGAAGTATCAGAAAAACATTATCACCGTTTCAGCAGTTTTATCATTTCATAAATGATAATTACATGAATTTGACATGGAACGGTTTGTCGAACCATCATCTTCCTTCTCCTATTGCAACTTATATATACGGAGAGGCAAATGCAGGTATGATGCCTTCTTATGATGAAGATAGAAAACCAATCAAACCAACTGTTTTTATTCTTCAAAGTAAAATGCTATATTTGAGTGCGAACGGAGAGAAACAGTTTATCAATAATATACTTCCCAAGCTTGCGGCGATCGCAGAAGAGCAGGATCTGATATTTATTTTCACGGATATTCAAAAGATTACAGATCAAGAAACTAATAATTTCTTTAATAACACACTGAGTTCTGTTTTTTTGCTTGATAATATAGCAGAATTTGCAGCTGAAAGAGGTCAAAAGTCTGTTTTTGGCAGTATGGATATAAAAAGTCTTAAAGAGGAGTATGCTCGCTGTGAAAAAGGCGACGGATATTACTATGATATAGAAGCAGACAAACTTGTCAAAATGAAATTTATAAAAACAGAAGAATAATGGAGGAATTTGTTATGGCAGATGGTAATAATATTCGCTGCGCTGACATCGAAAAACTTGTTCAGTTTGAAACGGATAGTCAGGATGCAATAACCGAATTTGAAAGAATAAAAAGTAAGTTCAAAGAAATTAATGATACCTTGCTCTCTAAATGGCAAGGAGCAGGGGCAAATCAGTACAAAAAAGAAGTAGATAATATTCTCGAAAAAATTGGAAGTGTAGCCGATGTACTTGATGCCATAAATAATGGCGTTGTCAAAAGTGCAAAAGATGCATATCTGCAATTGGATGCTGATCTTGCAGCATTTAATGAAAATCCAACAACTGAGGATGGTGGCGAAAGTTGAGTAAGGAAAACAACAATAAGTCCATGAGCCTCACTAATGTAAAAATCAGGGAAGGACAGTCAACGAAAGAGAGTCAGATTAAACTGAATATACTAAATGAGGGAAGTGAAGGCACAATTTTTGATTTACTGAAACTTCCGGAATTAAATGCCAAAGGAATAAACGATCAATGAGTACTCAAATACAAGGAACGAAGTTTCTTTATGAGATTGACAAAAAAGATTTTCCTGATGGTTTTATTGCCTCAGGAACTGAAAGTTTTGTTTTTAAAGGCAAAAAGGTTTCTATAGATAAAAGCGGTAAGATAACTTCGATTATTCCGACGAGAAAGATACATTATCCTATACTTTGGAGAAAGGCTGGCATGATTTAAGCTTTGTTCTTGTTGATGAAGCGGGAAATACATACACTATACAGGAAATCTCATCAATTCAGGTAGGTTTGAGTTACTGTTTGTGGTTTTGGATTCTATGTGGTATTATTGTAGTTGCAGTGATATCAGCCATAATTTTCATTATTAAAAAGGAGAAATCCGTGTATACGCCACCCCAAGAACCGCCTCAGCATGGCATTGAAACCTTACTTAAATCAGAAAAGCAACTGCATAGACGGTAGGTTAATTCAGTTTTACACAAACTATTTAGCTATGTAAGAATGATCATGTGAGAGAAGCGCTGTTTCAATTCAAAATCCAGTTTAAAAAATGTACTTATAATTCTAAAAGCTGAGTGGAATGTAAATTATAACATTTTACTCAGCTTTTTTGTTTATGAAGCTACATAACTTTAATAACTCATTGTTAATTTTAAAATCGGTACGAAATCCGACATAAATTCTCTCTTAAGACGTGTTATAAAGGAATTGTATACAAAAAAACTTCAATGGAATTTTATATTTTTTAAGAAAGGCGGCAATCAAAATGAACAGCTATTTAAAATTTGTGTCTGATTAAAGAAACACGGTGCGACTCAATTCTGAGTAGCAGCATTGATTTCAGAATAGATGCGAAAAGCCGGAGTTAATTCATCAGACACATAGAGTCTGGAATTACTC
>CAMWIZ010000069.1 GCA_947174455.1 uncultured Clostridia bacterium
GGGGTATGCTGTTGAAAAAACCTTTGACGGCAGAACAGGATTGGAGCTTGCAGAACGGGGCGGATATGATCTTATACTACTTGACATAATGCTTCCCGGTATTAACGGAATTGAAATTCTTCGGCGTGTACGTAAAAATTCCGATGTCCCTATAATCATGCTAACCGCTCGTGACGAAGTAATGGATAAGGTGTCCGGACTTGACATGGGTGCGGACGACTACATAACGAAACCCTTTGCGATAGAGGAATTGCTCGCACGGATCAGAGTAACCCTTCGTAAGAGGAACACGGCTGGTGAGGTTAAGTATGATGTGCTTTTATGTTGTGGAATTACCCTTGACAGCACTCGTTATAAGGTAACTTATAACGGTGTCCCGATTGAACTTACCGCAAAGGAATTTAGCCTCCTGCAAACTCTTATGCAGAACAAAAACATAGTTATGTCAAGGGAAACTCTTATGGAGAGAGTGTGGGGTTATGACTACGCAGGAGAAACAAATGTTGTTGATGTTTACATAAGATATTTGCGTCAGAAAATAGATGAAAGGTTTGCAGTTAAGATTATAACCACAGTGAGAGGTGTTGGCTATGTCATCAAGGACGAATGAGAGAAGGCTGACAAGTGAGAAACGCAGAGCAGATAAAATAGCCGTAAAAAGAGCAAAGAAGGAACACCGTGCGGAAGAGAGAGTATACTCTGACGCTGACAGCGGTAATTACCACGATTCTGTAACAGTAAAGCTTAACGAAGAAATAAGCCCTTTCCAAAATGAAACACAGATCGGAAATAAGTATGATAAAAGAAGAAAAATAAAGGTTGATATAAAAAAAAGGAAGAAAAGAAATCCACGTTCAATAGCTGTTCAGCTCTCGCTTGAGTGAATTGTCGGTAAATTCCTTTCAATAATAGGCATAGATATAGTATATGTTGTATTGATGGTAGTCGGATTTTGTGTTGTTGTACAGGCTGACTCTTTTATAGATGTGTCGGGTGTTGATGAACAGAGAGAGTATTTTGTAAATTTTGATATTGGTGAATTTATTTGTGATGAAACTTTAGTTGATGAGTTTCATATACTGCAATCGACTAAATATGTTTTTACAGATGCATCGGGAACAATACAAAGTGTTGAGGCAGGTACTTTTTTCTTTTATTTAACCACGACCTTGTCGATAATACTATTCGTGCAAATATTGTTTTTCATTATATCATGTATAACAATACCTATAAAAACAACAAGAAAACTAAAACCCCTTTACACAATGGCAGAGGCTACAAAGGTGTTTTCCAGTCATGATTTCGGCGATGACCAATATCTTACCTTGCAAGATGCAATAAATAATCTTCCTGCAACGGGTGCCGATTCAAAATTGAGAACAGGACGCAAGGAGCTTATTGGATTAGAAAACGCAGTCAATGATTTAATAGAGCGAATGAGGGAATCATACAAAAGCCAAAACCGCTTTGTATCTGATGCTTCGCATGAGCTTAGAACTCCCATTGCGGTAATTCAGGGCTATGCCAATATGCTTGACCGCTGGGGCAGAGAAGACCCCGAAATTTTGAATGAGTCTATTACTGCAATTAAAAGTGAAGCCGACAACATGAACCGTTTGGTAGAAAATCTTTTGTTCCTTGCAAGGGGCGACAGTGGACGCACCAATCTTCGCTTGGAACAGGTTAACATCAATCAGCTTTTGTGTGACATATACGATGAGTTTGTTATGATCAACAAGGAGCATGAATTTAGGCTTGATTTGCACACAGAGGTTAACGCAGTTGTTGATGTATCTCTCATAAAGCAGTGTATGAGGATTTTAATTGATAATGCAATAAAATATTCCCCCGTAAACAGCGACATAATTATCCGACTTAATTCGAGGGGGAACAATTTCTATGCGATAGAGGTACAGGACTACGGCATAGGTGTTAAGAAGGAGGACGGCGATAAGATTTTTGAGAGATTTTATAGAAGTGACCCTGCAAGAAACCGTCAGACAGGCGGCAATGGTTTGGGTCTTTCCATTGCAAAATGGATTGCGGAAAAGCACCGCGGGCATATTGAGCTGCTCAGCTATGAGAATCTTGGAACAAGACTTTCCCTTGTGTTGCCTGTTTACATGAGTAACTGAATTTGGACATTGTTCGTTGCATAGATAACACTGCTATGGGAATGATAAAGCCGTAACTATTGACAAAAACAGTAAATTTGCTAAAATAATAGATATGGCTTTGAGTTCTGAATATTGACGAGGAGGGGTTTTATGTCAAAGGGGAAAGAGAAATCAAAAGCAAACTCCCAAGTTGATGCAGATAAGGGAAAAGTTTCTTGGTGGAAAAAAATAACGCTTGAAACGAGGGAGTACGTAGAGGAGAAATCAAAGGGTACACTGATAACGTATGTTGTTTTGCGGTTTCTTGTGTTGGCAACGCTTGTTTTGCAGATTGTGCATGGCAATTACTACAATGCGTTCATGTGTGTACTTACACTTGTACTGTTCCTTATCCCTGCCTTTGTTGACAAGAAGCTACACATAGAGCTTCCTTCACTGCTTGTTATTATTATTTTACTGTTCATTTTTGCGGCGGAAATTTTGGGAGAAATACAGAACTTTTACGGCATTTTCCACTCATGGGATACGATGCTCCATACCATTAACGGGTTCATGATGGCAGCAATAGGCTTTGCAATGATTGATATTTTAAACAATGACCCGCATTTTCACTTCAGTGCATCACCGATTTTTGTTGCTTTTGTGGCATTCTGCTTTTCCATGACGGTGGGTGTAGTCTGGGAATTTTTTGAGTTTGGTATGGATATTTTCTTCCAAACGGATATGCAGAAGGACTTTATTTATAACGGTGTTTCCACGGTTCATACAGCTATAAATCCAGGCGGGGAAAACTCTGCTGTTATAGTTGATAATGTGCATTCAATTATACAGGGAACTGTTAACGGTTCTCCTGTAGAGTTTGCTTATGACGGTTATTTGGATATAGGCATTAAGGATACAATGAAGGATCTTCTTGTGAACTGTCTGGGTGCAATTGTGTTCTCTGTGTTAGGTATATTCTATATTAAGGGCAGGAGCCATATTGCAGAGAAGTTTATGCCAAAGCTGAAATCCAGAAAAAAAGAGAAGGCGAACGCTTCCAAACAATAAAGACAATTTTGTCCAACTACAGCGGCTGCTTTTTGCAGCCGTGCCGATTTATGTCAGGGAGCATAGTCAATGCGACAGGGAATACACTTACTGCATTTGTTGTTATTACTATGAAACAGTTGCTCTTTGAATGATTGAAAGGAAAAATAAAATGATTGAAAATCAGGAATTGATAAATCTCCGCAACAAGGTGATGGAGAAAGAATTTGCAAGAATGAACCCTGTGCAAAGAAAAGCCGTTTTTAAGGCTGAAGGACCCTTGCTCATTCTTGCAGGAGCAGGGTCAGGTAAAACTACCGTTTTGGTTAACAGAATAGCGAACCTCATAGAGTATGGAAGTGCATATAATTCGGACGTATTTTATGAAGAACTGAACGACACCGATGTTTCCGCAATGAACGACTTTGTAAACGGTACCTCCGACGTCATTGACGTGCATACAAAGTCAAAGCTTGCTGTCAGAGCGGTTAAGCCGTGGAATATTCTTGCCATAACTTTTACAAACAAGGCGGCAGGCGAACTTAAAGAGCGTATATCTGCAAGAGTCCAAGCAGGTGGGAATGACATTTGGGCAGCAACGTTTCACTCCACTTGTGCGAGAATACTGCGTCGCTACGCAGATAGAATCGGATATACCTCAAAGTTTACGGTGTATGACAGCGACGACCAAAAAAGACTTATAAAGGAATGCCAAAAGCAGCTTAACATTGATGATAAGGTGCTATCGCATAAGTCTATTTTATCTGAAATTTCACGTTCTAAGGACTCCATGCTCATGCCGGAGGATTATGCAAAGCAGGCAGGCTACGACAGCAGAAAGATTGATATTTCCAAGGTTTACAGCCTGTATCAGGAAAGATTGAAGTCATCGGACGCCATGGATTTTGACGACCTACTGAGCAATACGGTTTTGCTGTTTGAAAAAAATGCAGATGTACTTGAATATTATCAGGACAAATTTAAGTACATAATGGTTGACGAGTATCAGGACACAAACAAGGTTCAATACAGATTTGTCAGCTTGCTTGCACAAAAGTATAACAACATCTGTGTTGTGGGTGACGACGACCAAAGTATCTATAAATTTCGTGGTGCGACCATAGAAAATATACTTTCGTTTGAAACAACCTTTAAAAATGCCGCTGTTATTAGGCTTGAGCAGAATTACAGAAGTACAAAGAATATTTTGAATGCCGCAAATGCCGTTATCAGTCACAACGAGCAGAGAAAGGGTAAGACCCTTTGGACTGAAAACAACGAGGGAAGCAAAATTACTTTACATACCGTAAACACAGAGCGTGAGGAGGCTTCCTTCATATCTGAAACTATTTTGAACGGCGTTGCAAAGGGCAAGCACTACAGTGATTTTGCTGTTTTGTACAGAATGAACGCACAGAGTAACTCAATAGAGCAAAATCTTGCAAGGAGCGGTATACCTCACAGAATTATCGGCGGACACAGATTTTATGACAGAGAGCATATCAAGGATATGACCGCATATTTACAGGTTATAAATAATCCTCATGATAATGTTCGTCTTAGAAGAATTATAAACAAGCCAAAAAGGCAGATTGGTGACGCAACCGTGAACAGGGCCGCAGATATTGCAGCGGCACAGGGTGAGAGTATTTTCAGTGTTATCAGCCATGCCGAGGAGTACGACGTGTTGACTAAAACAGCACCACGTCTTGCAGAGTTTGTATCACTTATAAACGGCTATGCAAACGGTCTTGAAAGCGGCGAGTTCACTATTGCTGAAATGTATGATAGCCTCATTGAGAAAATCGGCTACAAAAGCTTTTTAAAGAAAGAAAAAGACGACTATGAGCAGAGAATAGAGGATATTGAGGAGCTTAAATCAAATATTGTCAAGTACGAGGAGGATAACGGCGATGCAGCCAGCTTGTACGGCTTCTTGGAGGAAATCTCCCTTATAACCGATATTGATAATTATGACGAGGATGCCGATTGCGTTGTACTCATGACAATGCACAGTGCAAAGGGCTTGGAATTTCCTGTTGTTTTTATTCCGGGCATGGAGGACGGAATTTTTCCGGGTGTTCAGGCTATATATAACAAGGAGGATATGCAGGAGGAACGCAGACTTGCGTATGTCGGCATTACAAGAGCAAAGGAAGAGTTATTCCTTGTAAAGTCAAAAACAAGAATGTTGTTCGGTAACACAAACCACAACAGACCGTCATGCTTCTTAACGGAAATTCCGCTTGAGCTTCTCAACGAAACTGCACCTGTAAAGGTAGTGCAGCATTCTGAAATAGCAGATAATGCAAAGCCTAAGCAAAGGCTGTTGTCAAGTGCAAAGTCTTTTACATCATCAGTTCCAAAAACAGCACCGTCAACATCAACGTATAATGTTGGTGACATGGTAACCCATAAGGCATTCGGACCATGTGAAATCATATCCCGCCAGCCGCTTGGAACTGACCCACTCTTGGAGATAGCTTGTGACAAGGTTGGA
>CAMWIZ010000070.1 GCA_947174455.1 uncultured Clostridia bacterium
CTTCCGAACAGTCAGTCTAATGTTCCACAGCAAATGCCAATTCCAAGCAGTCAGCCGAATGTTCCGCCGCAAATACCGCTTTCAAACGGTCAGTCTAATGTGTCGCAGCAAACGCCACAGTCTAATAATTCTCCTCAACCTATAAATGTTCCTCCATTTGCAAAACCTCAGACACCTGTGTCTGCTCCCTCGGTACCACGTGGTACTGCGGTAAGAGCGGTGTCAAATCCGTTTGTAAATTCAGACGTGCAGAATCCGTTACAGTCTTTTAATGAGAACAGAGAGAGGGACGATGCTTCAGTGATGGATGACATAACGGTCGCTGCTGAACCGATACCGTTTCTTATCAGAGAAAAGGATAATCATAAGGTCCTTATTGATAAGCCTGTTTGCAGGATAGGCAAGGAGAGGGGTTATGTGGATTTCTGCATTGATGATAACATTGCAATCAGCAGAAGTCATGCAAATATTGTCAAAAAAGAAAATGATTATTTTATAGTAGATACAGGTTCTACAAATCATACCTATGTCGATGGGAAGCAAATTCCTAATCGAACAGAGGTAAAGCTATTGCATGAATCTAAGATTAAACTTGCGAATGAATCCTTTGTATTCAGAATTTACTGATGGATTTAATATGTTAACGTTTGTCAGAGTAAATAAACGTTAACTATTGGGGAGTTTGTCGTAAAGTATACAAAACAAAATTGGTATATTTCTTTTTGGAATATATAGTCAACGAGGATTTGTTATATAATAGTAAAATATAAACAAAATTTTGCTGTAAGATATTATATAATCATGCAAAGAGGAGTGTGTTCTCTTTGCGTAGCTGTATATTTTATTCATATAATGAAGCATATAACTACTCTGAGTTTGCGGATAACTGGTTTTATAGTCAGATTAGGATACGTTACTTTACGTAGGTTTATGCATAATAAAATATTTACAGTAAAGTTAATGCTTTTAAAGGATGGTGAACACGGTGGAATTTATTGCATCTGCCAGCACTGATATCGGCAACGTAAAGAAAACTAACCAGGACAGCTTGAATGTTAGAGTTATTTCTTCCTCAGCAGGCAACATGGTTTTTGCGGTTCTGTGTGACGGAATGGGAGGACTCGCAAAGGGAGAGGTTGCCAGTGCCACCGTTCTGACTGCATTTAGAAATTGGTCAAACGAGGTACTGCCAAAGCTGTGTGTATCGGGTATAGACGATGATGTCATTCGAGAGGAGTGGACAAAGCTTGCCCGTGAATGCAACGAGAAAATTAAAATTTACGGCAAGCGGTCTGCTTGTAACCTGGGAACTACGCTTACAGCAATGCTCTTGACGGAAGAACGGTACTACATTGTAAACGTGGGCGATACAAGAGCATATGAGATATTTAATTATGTAGCTGTACTTACAAAGGATCAGACAGTGGTTGCAAGAGAGGTAGAGTTAGGGAACTTAACCCCTGAACAAGCGGAAACCGATCCGAGAAGGAGTGTACTTTTGCAGTGCATAGGCTCGTCTGATGTGGTGTATCCTGAATTTTTCTTTGGGGAAACAAAGAAAGGTGCTGTATATATGCTGTGCAGTGATGGTTTCAGGCACGAAATAACTACCGATGATATTTTTTATTACTTTAAGCCTGACAGAATGTTAGACAGCGAGTCCATGCGTGTGGGTGAGCTTACCCTTATAGAACTTAACAAGCAAAGAGAAGAACGTGACAACATCTCAGTTATAACCGTTAAGACTTACTGACGGCATAGGAGGAAATGATATGTTAGAAATAGGGTCAATGGTTAACGGAAAATACCGTGTGCTTCGTGAGATAGGTCATGGCGGTATGAGTGTTGTTTACATGGCTATAGATGAAAAAGCCAATAAGACATGGGCTATTAAGGAAGTGCGTAAGGACGGTGTGCTTGACTTCGAGGCTGTCAGACAGGGACTTGCGGTTGAAACCGAAATGCTGAAAAGGCTGCGTCATCCCAACCTGCCGAGTATAGTTGATGTAATAGAGGACGATGAAATACTTCTTATCGTAATGGATTATGTTGAGGGAAATGCTTTGTCAAAGGAACTTACCGAGCATGGGGCACAGCCGCAGGAAAAGGTTGTGGAGTGGGCAAAGCAGTTGTGTGATGTACTCGGATACCTGCACTCCCGTACACCTGCTATAATTTATCGTGATATGAAGCCGTCCAACATTATGCTTAAACCCAACGGTCAAATTGTTCTGATTGACTTCGGTACGGCGAGAGAATATAAGGATAAAAATTTAGCGGATACCACCTGCCTTGGCACGGTGGGGTATGCTGCCCCCGAACAGTTCGGAGGAATGGGACAGACTGATGCCCGCACCGATATCTACGGACTGGGTGCAACCTTGTATCATCTGTTGACTGGAAATAATCCTAGCCAGCCCCCATACCAGATTAAGCCTATCCGCAGTATTAACACATCACTCTCAAACGGGTTGGAGAAAATTGTAGAAAAATGTACACAGCGTGACCCTGACGAAAGATATAAGTCCTGTGCCGAGCTTATGTATGACTTGGAGCATTACGATGAGATAGACGATCAGCATAAGAAACGCCAGCGGGCGAAGGTTATGCTGTTTGCAGTATCGCTGGTTGTTTCTTTGGCCTCGCTTGCGTCGGGTATAACAACACAGGCATTGTATGTCAACCAGCAGAACAGTACTTATGATGCCAGAATGTCCGATGCTGCCCAGGAACAGAGGAATCTTTCAGAAAGGATGGATATTTACCGTGAATGTATATCTATGGCAGGCAAACAGGGCGAAGCAGATCCGTTTTTAAAGATGATAGAGCTTTACGAGCAGTACGATTCAAACGGGCAACCGTCCGATATTTATAAGTTTGAGTCATCGGAACGCAACGATATGCAAAGCTTAATCTACAGTCAAAGTAATGAACTAAAAGCAAGAGGGAATTATGCTGAGGTTTGCTACCAAATGGGTGTTACAACATGGCTTTACTATTACGGTGAGAGTGGATACTGCGGTTCGGATAACGGTTCATATGACAGTATGATAAGCTCATACACGTGGTTTAAGGAGTGTATGGATGAAATCGAAAGAACCAACATGGATTTTAAGAATAAAAACCTGGCAGAGATATATTATAAGCTTTCAAAGTTTGCTAAGGATGAGAACAGTATAGGATTAGACGGTTCCGGTGCGGAAGCATACAGCAGCATTTACACTGACCTGTGCAGTATGGTTAAGAAGGTAAATAACCAAACACCTATAATGCAGCTTAGAGTGTATGACTATGCTACCTATTTGATGTATAAGAGGACTGCTAATTTTCAGCAGGCGGGAAAAAGCGAGAGAAATCTGACCGATCTTTGCAATCAAATAGAAGAGGCAATGGATGGTATTACTGTTGCAAGCGATGCTGAGCAGGAATTATATGACCGAATTATGGCACGTTACAATACGGACGGCATAATGGGTTTGAAAGAAACTATACATTATCAGTACAATAACGGTGCTGAACTAACAGAGGAAAATACAGCGGGAGGTAATGAGTGATGCATGCGATATCTATTTTTTTGTTTGTACTCTCGGGCATTGCTTTTGTAGCTGCTGTTATATTTTTCTTTGCATTCAATATTCCCATGGTTATAGGTGACCTTTCGGGTCACAATGCTAAAAAGGCTATTAAGGATATCGAAAGACACTCTAAGGAAACAGGGCATCTTCATAAGAATTACCGTTATGATAACAGAAGTATTACGGAAGATCCCCCAAGCAATATGGGTGTTTCGACCGTAAATACTGACAATAAATCGTCCTCAGTGCGGTCATCAAAACCAAGTTCCTCTCAAGACATTGTAGTTAAGAACGTAAGAAGCGAAACAGGTGTTTTGAGCACATATAATCCAAGCTCCTACAAACCGAATACTTCGGTTATTATACCGTCCCAGAGCGGAAGTTACAGTGGAACTGCAAAAGCTATGGATAATAGAGAAGAAATAACAAGGGAAGTTCCGTCAGTTAACAGCAATTCACAGCAGGCGGCAGTACATACAGGTGCAGAACAAGCTAAGGGGGATAATATTTCCTCCAAAAAGGACGAAGAACGCAGAAATGCAGAACAGGCTGCACAGTTTAAAAAGTCCGAACCAAAAGGCGATCCGGTACCTGCTGTACAGGAAAATGACAAGGTTACGTTGGAGTTTGCAAACGATAATGCCGCTGAGCAACACGATACATTATCTGACAGTGTGACAGTTATGTCAGATGTAAAAGATGAGAAGTTTAAGGTAATTTATGAATTGGGATTCTATGAAAGCGAGGAAATAATAGAATAAATATTTGTAACGCTTTCTCTATCATTGTACTAGTCTCTGTTTAAAATTTATTGAACAGGGGTTAGTACAGAAAATGATACACAGGTATTCAGTGTCTTTAGGTTAGGTATGGGTTTTATCATCCGGTTCTGCAATAGGTTTGTATGTCCGCTTGTTATTGTACTTGACTGCAGATATCAGTATGGGGGAGTGAGCACAGATGAAATATATGTTAGAGATAAAGCAGGTTGTTCGTTGCAGCCTGCTCGTTTTAATATCTGTATCTGCGGTTTTGCTGGGCAGTTTTTTTGTAACAGGTGACTGTGCAGACGCACTTTACCCTTTAACCGCTGCTGCAGATACTACGGATACAGTGAAAACAAATGACAGTGAACAGAATTATGATTCAAACAGAGATAAGCCCGTGATTGAAATATCCGGAGTTGATAATCTTGTTTCTAACAGTGAAACTATAAAGCCGATTATAACTTATCTTGACGAAAGTTTTGTTTCGGGAAGAACTGAAATTTCATTGGTAGGTGCTAATTTGGGTAAGGTAGACGTTAGCTATAACAGGGAATTTTCTCCGAAAGGCTCTTATATAGTTCTCCAAAATATTGAGCAGGATGACGTCTATACGCTTACTGTCAAGGTAACTGACGGGAATGGCAGGAGCGAAATTGTAAGCAAAGACTTTTCTGTAAACCGCAGCGGTTCGACTTTTTCCTGTGAGAACTGCGGTGAGATAAGCGGAAAAACAGTAATCAATGTTAATGACATAATTGTGAATGAATACTGCGTTGATAAGCTTGAAAGCTATGATATAACACTTTTTAAAAACAGCTTAACTCTCAAATTGGTGGAGGGCAAGGATTTTGAGGTTAATATTATAGGCGATAAGACTAGTGGCTTTAGGTATGATTACACTTTATTTGCGGAAAATTTTGAAGACGATGCCGACTATGCAGTTAGGATACATTCAATAGGTAAAAAATCGGATTATAATGAGAGTACTGCTAATGTATCAGAATCCCAATACAACCTTGAATTTTCTATTGATAAAATTCCGCCTGAAATAAATATTTTGACAGATTTTAAGAGTGAGACAACATATTATGAAATAAGCAAATTTGTACTTTTTACTGTTACCGATAACAGCGATTCGATTTCATTTGTAAGCGTTACCGTGGACGGACAGGAAACTGCAAGGTGGGATAAAGGGGAGGAAAATCAGGGGGGACATTTCCCTGAAGATAATGTTTTTTCCTTTTTTATTGGTGGAAATACGTTAGAGCCGCATAATGTTGCTATTC
>CAMWIZ010000071.1 GCA_947174455.1 uncultured Clostridia bacterium
TCACTTCGTGACACCTCCCCCACAGGGGGAGATCACGTATTTCAAGGGATTTGAGCTCAAATTGACGAAAAGCCGCAAGCAAGATAAGTTCCAAGCCCTCAGGCGGTATTTATTCAGTGGTTCCTTAAACAAGTATTGACATCACTACTCATTTTACAATAAACCTCGCTGTTTTTCAATCCCTTTTTACATAATTACTTGCCTTGGAAAGAAAATTGCGGAGCGTTTGAAACACATTTATTCCGCTGATACTATACTATTACTCTTGACCCTGTTAATCTTCGCAAAGTTCAGTATGAGAAATACTGCACCAATAAGAACTATGATAATCGACAAAAGCTGAGAAACTCTAATCGGAGCAAATAGCAGATACAGGCTGTCTGTACGCAGCCCCTCTACTATAGTACGTTCCAAACCATACCACACAAGATACATTAGGAAAATCTGACCGTCAAAGCGTTTTTTCCTGCTCACAAAATGAAGGATAACAAACCCCAGCAGACACCAGAGTGATTCATATAAAAAACACGGATGCACACCGACACCGCCTGTTGCTTCGCTTGCCATTCTCCAAGGAAGTGAGGTTTCGCAACCGAAAGCCTCTTGATTTGTAAAGTTGCCCCACCTGCCAATTCCCTGCCCTATCAAGAAGCCGAGACAGGCAACATCAAGCAGTGGAGGGATTTTCATTTTTTGAATTTTAGCGACAGCTAAGCCGCCGATTAACGCACCTATCAATCCGCCGAAAATGGCAAGCCCGCCCTCATGTATTCGGAATATTTGGGCAGGGTCATTTTTAAAGTAATCCCAGCTAAATACAACATAGTAGGCTCTTGCACCTATAATGGCTGTTACAAGTCCCACTATTGTGCAGTTAAGAAGCTTGTCATCATCTATGCCGTTGTGCTTTGACATTTTCATGGCATACAGAACCGCAAGTATAAAGCCGACTGCAATTATTACACCGTACCAATAAACAGAAAAATTTCCTATTGTTATGACTGTCGGAGAAATATCAAACTCCCACCCCAAACCGGGGAACTCCACATGATACATACCTTAATCCGTCCTCTATTCTTTGTCTGCAAATCATCGCAAAGGAGTCCGTCAGCGACGAACTCCTTTTTTCAGTTAAACATCATCTTCGCCTGTAACAACGGAAAGCGTGCAGTTGTTTGTGTCTATCAACTCTGCAAGCCGTTCCTGTGCCTCCTCAACCGTTGCCGCTGCAACACAGTCAAGATAGCTGAATATCTCTCTTTTATTAAAGTGCATATCCACAAGTGTATTAGCTATACCTTCTATGCTGTTAAAGCCGGAAATAGTTTCCCCGTAAATTGCACGCTTTGCAAGTTCAAAATCCGACTTGTCTATACCGTTTTTCTTAAAGTTTTCAATAGCACTTTTGATTACCTCAGCCGCTTTTTTCGGATTTCTGGACTCACCGCCGAAAATTACCGCAGAGTAATTAGGTCCTTCCTGATGCTCATAGCAGAACGAAGCATTTACAAGTCCTTGATTTAGCAGGTCATTGTATAATTCTGACGAACTGGAGGCAATCATAAACAGCAAAATATCCATCAGGGCAAGCTGTTTTGTTGTGGCTGACTGAGAACCGACATTCTCCTTAAAGCCGAGCGTAAACATAGGAATAGTTACGGGGAATTTCTGCTCTACATAGCTTTGTGCAACCTCGTAAGGCTCTTCCTCAAAAATATTTTCTATTTTCTGCTCTTTACTCGGTTTCAGCATTCTGTCAGCAACAGACAAAACCTGCTCCACCGTCGTATTTCCTGCAACACACAGCACCATATTGTGAAGGTTGTAAAAGCTGTTGTAGCACTCGTACAGCTTTTCGGCAGTAATTTCCGCTATAGACTCCACAGTACCTGCTATATCTATTCTTACAGGGTGTTTATGGTACATACCGACAAGGCTGTTAAACATAACTCTCCAGTCGGGGCTGTCATCGTACATTTTTATTTCCTGCCCTATTATGCCCTGCTCCTTGGCGACGGTTTCCGCTGTAAAATACGGCGACTGCACAAAATCAAGCAGAATTTCCAGAGATTCCTCAAACTTTTCCGTACAGGAAAAAAGATAACAAGTCTTGTCAAATGACGTATATGCGTTGGCATTCGCACCCGTTGCGGCATAGCGTGCAAACGCATCACCGTCCTCACTTTCAAAAAGCTTATGCTCCAAATAGTGAGCAATACCGTCGGGAACGGTAATTTCCTCACCGCCGTCTATTTTAAATCTTGTATTCACAGAACCGTATTTAGTACCGAAGATTGCATAGGTTGACTTATAGCCATCCTTAGGATAAACGTAAATCGTCAGTCCCGAAGGGTGATTTACAACATAGTACTTATCTTTGACCGATGTACTTTCAATAGTTTTTATATCCATTATTCACCCTCCTCCGCTGTGTCCTTACTTGTAAGAACATAAACCGTATCAAGTGTAAGCTTATTTGCGGCAACTACAATCTGCTCTTTTGTAACCGAGCAAAGCAAGTCTGCCTCCTCCTGCGGTGTACGCTGAGTACCCTTCAATATCTGTCCGATATACCACGACTGCGTGCCTGATGAACTGTCAACCGAGCTTAAGAAGCTATTGGAAACGCTTAACTTTGCACTCGCTATTTCCTCATCGGTGATTACACCGTTCTTCATATCTTCAAGCTGTTCCAGTATAGCGGTCTTGGCTTTTTCTATATTCTGCTTCTCAACACCGCTCTCTATATACATGATACCCTTGTAACCGTCAAAACGGCAGGCACAGTAATAGCAAAGGCTCAGCTTTTCTCTGACATTAAGGAACAGCTTAGAGTGAGCAGTTCCGCCAAGCACCATGCCCATAAGCGTAGTTTGGGCAACCTGCTCATCGTTCGGCTGTGCAGATGCAGTTCTAAAGCCAAGAATAAGCTTTGACTGCATGACATTTATTTTTTCTGTCTTTTCCTTAACAGTTAAGGCTTTTTGAATAACCTCGGTTTTATAGGTCAGGGGCTTTCTTTCAATCTGGGAAAATTTCTCCTTAAAAAGTTCGCAGACCTCATCTGAGTCTGTGCTTCCCAAACACATAATTTCAACTCTTGCAGTTTTTATAATTTCCTTATAGGCATCATATACGCACTGCGGAGTAAGTGCAAGCACCTGTTCTTTAGTGCCGTGCTTGCTAATGCTGTAAAGTTCGTCCTCACACATTGTCTGAAGCATTTGATTAAAGGCATACACACGCTTGTCGTTATACTCGGTATCAATCGCATCAAGCATTTGCCGCTGTTCCTGTTTAAAGTCCTCTGTATCAAAGCAGCCGTCAGTCAGCTTAGGCTCAAAGATAACCGAACACACAAGCTCAGCCAGCTGTTTGTACACCGACTCGCCGTCAAGGGCATATCTGTCGTCAATGCAAGCCGCCGAAATAGTAATCGGCTGAACCTCGCCCAGCTTGCCGCCTCTACCGGACAAAGCTGCACCGTACATCATATTAAGCTGACGGCTCAGCTCCAAAAATGACGGATAACGTTTGCAGCAGCGAGTAAGAACATTGGGAACAAGTGCGTTTGCCGCAACTGTATCCCTATTTAATCCGACAAGCATAGTGACCGCTATTCTGCTTGTTTTAAATCTGTCGTCAAAAATTCTGTTAAAGTACACACCGTCAGCGATTTGTACTCTGTTTAGCTTATCCAGAACAAACACCCCATTTATATATTCAGTAAATTTTATATACCGTTAGTTTAGGCAAGTTTTACAAAAAAATTTCAATCTTTGCAAAGAAAAGCACCGAAAAATGTGTAACCCTTAACCTGCAAGGTTCATTATACCACCTTAAAGCTTATTTGAAAACCATATTTTGTCAACAATTTATTTTAATCACCTAAAAACCTATTAACAAAAAAACAAAAGATGCAGAGCGTCTGCATCTTTTGAAAACAGTAAGGAATATATCAATTTAATACGTAAATACACAATTCCTGTCGTCCGAAATCTTGGCAGGCTTCCTCGCTGTCCATGTACAGGTCAACAACTATGTCACCTGCCATACAAGCTCCGCCTGTATCTTCCGCAACGGCATAGCCGTACACATAGCTTCCGTCAGCAGACGTAATGTACAGCCTTGTTCCGTACGGAATAACGTTTGGATTTACCGCAACAATACCAACTCTCGGAACTGTACCTATCGCCGTAACGCCATCAGGCTCATTGTATGCTGTACAAGTTCCCACTATCATTTTTGAATATGAAAAGGCACTGCCGCTTATATCTGTTATTGTACCGAGGGAATTGCTGTTTGATGTACTTAAACCGCCTGCTGAAAAATCTGCATTAACATCGGCATATACATCTGTTTGAACCGATGTGTCTAAAGCCGAACTGCCGACTGCCTGCGTTTCCTGTGCTGTACCTACAAGCACAATCTCGTCAATAGGCTTACGGAGAACCTTAGTACCTATTTGTTCCGTATCTTTAAGCTCACCGTCAACATACTTATCTGTATATGTTGTCTCCAGGACTCCGTCTCTGCCCTGCTGCTTAACCTTAGTTTGACCAATCGGAAGGGTTGGACTCGCTTCCTCAATAACTGTATGAGAAATTTTTTCCTTCTCATATCTTGTTTTGTACTCCACCCTGTCAACCTTTATTGACATTCCGCTCTCAACCTGTGCATTCAAATCGACACTTACATCGTCGTCCTCACAAAGCTGATAGCCAATATACTCCAAGGCATCTCCAACCTTGCCCTGCGGAACATACACAACATTGGTTGCTCCGTCACAAGTGAGATAAACCTTAACGCCCCTTACAACATCAATAACCATATCTTCTGTCAGCGGTGTTGTAAGTGTCGGTGTAATAAAATCATTTGCTGTATATTTAACTTCTGCCTTATCCAAGGCATCGGCAACAGTACCCTCTGTTAAATCTAAGAACCTTGCACCGCCGTCTGCGGATATTTTTACAGAGAACGCACGGAGAATACGGATGTCTATTCTCTCGCCTGACTCCTCGACTACAACAGCTTTGTCAAAGTCGCTAAGCTCCAGTCCTGCTCCCTCTATAATTTCTGAGGTATCTGTACCAGTAGTAGTTACCGTATAAACCTGTTCACCGTCTGTAATATAAGCTACTCGGCTGACTGATGCCGCAGAAAGAACTGAGGCTGCACCGAGTACTCCTATGACTGCAATAGCCGTAAATCTCTTTAATGTGGATAACTTTGAACGTTTCTCTCGGCGAACCTCATTACGGCTCTGCTTATGGGAATTATTCATTATTTTTCTCCTTTTACGTCTGAATAGAAAACGGTTTGCCCCCTTACCGCAAAGCACAGCAAATACCGCACCCGTTATTAAGATGTGACCGATAAATCGGACACCGTTTTCGTATTTTTCGCACCACGGATGTTATTATAAGCCTTAAAATTCAGCACGTCAAATAATTTACAGTTCTGTTATTTATGCAATTTTCACAATAAAAGTTGTCATAAAACACAGAAACAGCAGTTCTAAAGCGTTTTTTCAGCATTATTTTTTGAAAAGAACTGTGCATTTTGTAGAAATTATTGCGGTTACAATCCGTT
>CAMWIZ010000072.1 GCA_947174455.1 uncultured Clostridia bacterium
CATTCAGAACTTTTAACAGCGGCAGACGCCCCTGTTTTTTTCTTAACAGTGTTACCCTCAGCAGAGGAATTATCGGACTTAGCAACGTCCTTAGGCTGAGCCATACTTTTCCTTGCAGGAATACTTTCCGCACTTTGAACAGAGGTAGAAGCTACGGTTTTTTTCTTAACAGTGTTACCATCGGAAACGGATTTTACAGGCTTTTTTACAATTTTCTTCTTAGTTTTAGAAATGTCATCGGCTGTACTTGCATTTTTAACACCCTTACTTAATTTTTTAACAGGTGTTGAATTTTCCGTCAATTCGGTTTTTAACATCGGCTTTGACACTGTTTTGTTTGAAGCTGAACCCAGTTGTATAGCCTCACGTGTACTCTTTTGTTTATCCTTACCGACAGTATTCGATTCAGATAACTTTGCCTGTGATTTCTTTTGTTTTTTTATCTGCTGAGCCTTAGCGGACTGTGAATCCGCAAGCTTTTTTTGCCTTTGTTTCTCAGCCTGCAGCTTTCTCAACTGCATTGTTTGCTCGTGCTTTTCCTGAATCCGCTCTATTACCTCGGAGGAAGTAAGTTCAACCTTTTCATCATCGTCTGCAATATCGGCTGACGGTTTTGTTGTCGGCTTCATTTTCTGCTGAAGCACTTGTTTGTCAACACTCTCAATAATTCTTTGGGGAATCTTATTAGGCTTGGGAGAGTGACCCGTACCTTGTGTACGATTTTCGTCATGAGTCGGCTGTCTGTTTATTACAACAGGCTCACTTTTTTTTGGCGGTTCAGCGTCGAATACATCGCCGATTGCTTCCTCCTGACGTCGGATTTTTTCAAAAAGCTTTCTCTGCTGAGCCTCGTTGTAACTCGATTTTGATGAGTAAATCTCATTTGATGAATCAGAAAAATTCACTTGTTCGGAATTTTTACTTGAAAAAATTTCATTTTCAGTATTACCTGTACTGCTGTTCTTCTTTTCTTTCTCAATAAGAGAGGCTCCACAGCTTAAACAGACTGTGGCATGAGAGTCGTTTGCAGTACCACACACCTTGCATTTTAACAAAACTACCCCTCCACAAAACACGACATTTATCTGCCGTTTTCTACAAAAAATAAATAACCTCATCTATTATAAAATGCAGTTGTCTATAATGTCAACTTAAAATATTGTAATACATTATGAACGAATTATTACAGACTGTTAACACGTTCTATCAATGCTAAAACAGGAGGTACTTCCTTTGCTTACTGCATAATTTGCTGTAATATTTTCCTACATGCTGAACCGTTTTTTTATAACAAAATTTGATTGTTACTGTGAAAACATTGCACTGTATAATGGAAATGCCGTACATAGTGCTAAGTTTGTATCCACTGACAATTTATCTATCACACCAATGTCGCATAAACAGGAAGAAAACATGAAAAATTTGTGTGTAGCATAATTTATTTGTCTATCTTTGTTAAAGTTGTTATATTGCCAAATGCCGACTTGTGTTATATAATAGCAGGTGATGGATTTGATGACATCTTGCAAAAAAATTGCTTTTTTGTTAAAATTTTTAGAAAATGTAGATGCCGCAGTGTCATCAGTCAATAGGAGGTTAAAACATGAAAAATAAATTACTTTCAATAATCATGGCAGCAATGCTGACTATTTCGGTAATTCCTATTACAGGCTGCTCACTTGGCGGAGATGAAGGTAGTACAATAACCGTTGCAGGGGAGAGTTATGCGGCAAACGAGTCGGAAATAGAAATAAATGCGGCAGAGATAGAAGATCTTTCGGTTTTGTCGAATTTTAAAAACCTAACATCATTATCGCTTGTGAACTGCAATATCAGTGATGTATCGGAAATTGCAAAGCTTACCGATTTGAGAAAGCTGGTTTTGTCGGGCAATAACATAACTGATATTTCCGAGCTGTCAAAGCTGACAGAGTTACAGGTGCTTTCTGTTTCGGGCAATAATATATCCGACACTTCGCCTCTGTCGGGAATCGAATCGCTTAAAAGTCTTGACATCGGTAAAAACCCAATTTCCGACATTACACCGATATCGGGCCTAAAGGGATTAACCAATCTGTATGCCGATGAAACAGCCATAACCGATATTTCCTGTTTGTCGGGGTTGACAAACTTGGAGGAGCTTTATCTCAGCTATAACAATATTATGGGATTCAGTGCCATATCAGACCTTAAAAGGTTGAAAATTCTCAGCCTTGATTCATCAGGTATTACGGGGTTGGGTGTAATAAGCGGATTAACAGATTTGGAGGAGCTTTACATTGGAGGAAATGATCGTATTGAGGACTTCAGACCGCTTGCTCAGCTTACAAAACTCAGGGTGCTCTACGCACAGGACACCAATTTGATTGATGTAAGTGTACTGTCGTCACTTTCAGTTCTAAAGGAGCTTGTTTTGACAAACAACGGTGTCGAGGACTTAACGCCGCTGCACCAGTCCGTTGCACTTATAAGACTGAACCTTGAGGGTGACTATGTGCTGTCACAGGAAAGTGCAGATGCGTTTAAGAAGGCTTTGCCGGGATGTGAGGCGAAGTTTTCCGAATTAAAGACGCAGAAAGAACTTGATGAACTTAATAAGTCAGAGGAGAGCGATACTGATACTGAGGAAACAGATACAGAAGAAGAGGATACAGATGAAGAGGATACAGACGATACGGATAACTCCGACAGTGATGAGTCGGAGAACGTGGAAAATATTGTGATTATAGAGAATGTAGAGGTTGTGACTGTGGAGTAGTAGGGACTTAAAGAGCTGACAATATTTCTCTTTCAATTTTTCGTCAATGACAGTCTGCATTAAAGCTAAATAGTAATAAATAAAACGGCAATGCTGCATACAATACGCAGTATTGCCGTTTTTATGTGTATGTGTATTAGTAATGCTTTTTATTCTATCGGCATAAATAAGAAGTCAAAGCTGCCCGGTTCAGCTTGTAAAGAGGTTTCCAAAACCCTTGCGTATAGCTTTAGCTTTCTGTATATGCTTTCGGTGTCCGTTGAGAAAAAATTCTTATTCAGTAAAAAAGTCAGCATGGCTACAATCATTTCCGCACTCTCCTGTGGTGAGTCTGTGTGAATAGAACCGTCCTTTTGACCCTCAATCAGTAGCTGTGACAATATGGGGGAAATTGTTCTGATTGACGTCATCATCATTTTATAATGAAGCATAATATCCTCATGCACATGAAGCGACAGAATAATATTCTTGCTGTTGTCCAATAGTTCTTCCTTCAGTATTGAACGGAATAGCTGTTTAATCTTATCAAACGTTGTTTCGCAGTTATTTATTGTTGAGAAATATTCCTGTATTGCGGCAGAGTAGCTTCGCTCTATGACCGCATCTATAATTTCGTCCTTGCTCTCAAAGTAGTAGTAAATGCTCCCTTTTCCTATGCCTGCATTCTTTGCTATCATATCAACGGTGATATCTCTGTTCGGTTCTTCCATACTGCACATCAATTCTTCAGCCGAATTAAGGATAATATCAATTTTATTTTTATTTTTTTCATTTATATTTTTTTCATTCATATTTTTTCCTCCGCCCAGTTGAATTTGTTTTACGCGATAAGACGCAGTATCATTATGTACCATTATAACATAAACATGTCTGTTTTCAAGGAAAAGCTAATGAAAATAGATAATTGACCGTCGGTCGAATAAGTAGTATAATATAGCCATCATAAATTCGACTGACAGTCGAATTTTCTTAGAGGTGTTAAATATGTGGAAAGCATTGTTGGGTGCGGCTGTTCTTGTGGGAAGTGCCTGTACGGTTGGTGCGTATACTTTGTTTAAGCGTGTTATACCCAGGCAGGACACTTTGAGGGTAGATCTGAGTGAAATGGCGGATATGCAAAAGTGGGAGGAGTACAGAAAGTTTATTACTCCGAACAGAGAGTGGCTTACTTCGCAGAAATTAGAGCATATTACTATAAAATCATATGACGGTTTGGAACTTCATGCAGATTATCTGCCGTCAAGCGAGGGCGGTAACAAGCTGGTTATATGCAATCACGGCTATACAGGCCGTGGTATGCAGGACTGTTCATCTATAGCGGTTTTCTTTCATAATCTGGGCTATGATTGCTTGATTGTTGACCATAGGGCACACGGGCAAAGTCAGGGGGATTACATAGGCTTTGGAATACTTGACCGTTACGACTGTCGTGCATGGATTGATTATATTGACAAGCGTTTTGACAAAAAGAAAAGTATTGTTTTATACGGTGTTTCCATGGGCGGTACAATAGTTCTGATGACATCTGCAATTTCGGGACTGTCAGCTTCTGTAAAGGCTGTAATTGCCGACTGTGCGTTTACCTCCCCGTACGATGTTTTTGCACACATTCTACACAGGGACTATCATCTGCCCGTACACCCTATAATGGATATTAACAACGCTTTTTGCCGTAAAAAGGCAGGGTATGGTTTCAGTGATTATTCCACTCTGGACGCAGTAAAAGAAAGTAAAGTTCCTATTATGTTTATTCATGGGGAAAATGATGATTTTGTTCCTGTATGGATGAGTAAGAAAAACTACGAGCAGTGTCAGTCGGAAAAGGAACTGCTGCTTGTTGAAAACGCTGCACACGCAGCCTCTTACTATGAGGCCACAGAGCTGTATCAAAACAAGGTCAAAGCATTTGTTGAAAAATATGTAATATAATATTGGGAGGAAAAGATGAAGGAGTTTAATATAAACGGTTCGGTAATGAAGTGTTATCCCCTTAACGCCGCACAAAGACTGCATTATTATACAATTCGCTACTGCCCAACGCAGGTTCTTTGCATAGGTACGGGGCTTTATGTGCAGCAGGATGTTGATTTCGGAGTATTAAAGAAGGCAATTTATCAGGCGTACAATATGTTTGAAACGATGCGTCTGCGTTTTATTAAGGACGAGGACGGAACTGTTTATCAGTATATTTGCCCGTTTGAGGAGCGTGATATTCCATTTTGTGATTATTCTCATTGGAATGAGGAGGACGCACACAACGAAATGCGTCGCTGGACGGCGGTACCCTTTGAACGCTTTAATTCACCAATGAACACTGTGAAGATGATAAAGCTGCCTAACGGATATAACGGTATTTATTTAAAGGTGGATCACATGACAATGGACTCAAGCTCTATCATTGGCTTTAACCGTGCGGTACTGGAAACATACTGTTCACTTATGTATGGGACGGAAATGCCAAAGCCTATGTACTCCTATATTGCTCAGCTTGAGAAGGACTTGGCTTATGAAGCTGACTCGCCTGCCAGAAAACGTGACGAAGAATTTTGGATGAATGAAATTGCTAAGGACGAACCTATGTATACGGACTTTGCAGGACAGGGCAGACTTTTAACACAACGCAGAGAAAACCAAAATCCGAATCAGCGGTGGGCAATGGTGGTTTCCAAAAGTCCGCAGGCATCAATTTCTGTGTATTCCTTGGAGAAAGATGCGTCCATGCGTTTGTTGAATTTTTGCCAGTCAAACAACGTACCCATGGCAAGCCTGCTGCTAATGGGACTTAGAACTGTATTATCTAAG
>CAMWIZ010000073.1 GCA_947174455.1 uncultured Clostridia bacterium
CCGTATACACTGCTCGACGATTTTTCGGAGGATTTTGTACGGTTTGGGGACGAGTCGCATGTCACGCTTCCACAGGTTCGTGGTATGTTTGCAGGTGACAGGGCAAGAAAAACAAATCTTATAGATTACGGATTCAGACTTCCGTCGGCACTGGATAACAGACCCCTTAATTTTGACGAGTTTTACGGAAAGGTGAATCAAGCGGTTTTTGTGTCGGCTACACCCGGCGATTTTGAACTTGAAAAAAGTGCAAGCATTGCTGAACAAGTTATTCGACCGACCGGCTTGCTTGACCCCGAAATATCTGTGCGTCCAACTGATGGACAGATAGACGACCTTATCTCAGAAATAAATGTGCGTGTTGCAAAAGGATTTAGAATTCTTGTTACAACCTTGACTAAAAAAATGGCTGAGGACTTGACCTCATACTTTGAAAATATGGGTATTAGGGTAAGGTATATGCACCATGATATAGATACAGTGGAGCGTATGGAAATTATCCGTGACCTTCGTTTAGGTGAATTTGACGTGCTTGTAGGTATCAACCTTTTACGAGAAGGCCTTGATATCCCCGAAGTTGCACTTGTGGCAATACTCGATGCTGATAAGGAGGGCTTCCTGAGAAGTGACAGAAGCCTTATTCAAACGATAGGCAGAGCCGCACGAAATAGTGAGGGGCAGGTTATAATGTATGCTGACAGCGTTACCCGTTCTATGGAAAAGGCTATCAATGAAACCCAGCGACGCAGAGAGATTCAGGTGAAGTATAACGAGGAGCATGGTATTGTTCCGAGAACCATAGTTAAAAAAGTCAGTGAAATTCTTGAAATATCCACCCATTCAGAGGATGATAAAAAACCTAACAAGCGTCTGACAAGGGAAGAAAGGCAGCAGCTTATAAATCAGCTTACAAGAGAAATGAAGGCTGCCGCAAAACTGCTTGAGTTTGAACACGCTGCATTTTTGCGTGATAAGATAAATAAACTGAAAGAGGGAAAATAACAAAATGCTGAGTGCGGAGTTCTGTGATATTATAGGATTCAGCCTTTGGTGATTTTTAGGGGCTATGCCCTAACATAGAGATACAAAGAGGGAAAATGTGTATGGCTAAAAAAAAGAAGGTTCAGGAATATGATAACGAAAGTATCACCTCGCTGAAGGGTGCTGACAGAGTAAGAAAACGACCCGCCGTAATTTTCGGTTCAGACGGTTTGGAGGGCTGTGAGCATTCTTTTTTCGAGATTTTGTCAAATTCTATCGATGAAGCGAGAGAGGGCTACGGCAGAACGATAACCGTTACCTACTATTCTGACAAATCCATTGAGGTCGAGGATCACGGCAGAGGTATACCCGTTGATTTTAACAAGGGCGAACAGCGTTATAACTGGGAGCTGGTTTTCTGCGAGCTGTACGCAGGCGGTAAATACAATAACAATGAGGGAGAAAACTATGAGTATTCTCTCGGTCTAAACGGTCTTGGTCTTTGCTCAACACAGTATTCATCAGAGTATATGGAGGTTGATATAAGACGTGACTCAACTCGGTATTCATTAAGCTTTAAAAAGGGTGAGAATGTCGGTGGTTTGAAAAAAGAACCGTACAGTAAAAAGGACACTGGCACTAAAATTCGCTGGCGTCCCGACTTGGATGTTTTCACAGATATCGACATTCCAACGGAATATTTCCTTGATGCTATCCGCAGACAGGCAATAGTTAACGCAGGTATTCAGTTTGTTTTTCGTAAACAGAACGGAAAAGAATTTGAAACAACTGAGTTTATGTACAACAACGGTATAACGGACCATGTGAAAGAGCTTGTTGGTAATGATGCACTGACCTCTGTACAGTCGTGGCAGGCAGAGCGTATGGTAAGAGATAGGGCGGATAAACCTGAATATAAAGCGAAAATGAGCATTTCCGTTGCTTTTTCCAATAAGGTTAAGGCTCAGGAATTTTACCATAATTCCAGTTGGCTGGAGCATGGCGGAGCACACGAGGCGGCAGTTAAAAATGCCTTTGTATATCAGATTGATTCCTACTTAAAACAAAACGGTAAGTATAACAAGAGCGAAAGCAAAATAAAGTTCAATGATGTTGAGGAATGCCTTGTAGTAGTAATATCATCATTTTCGAGTGTTACATCATATGAAAATCAGACTAAGAAGGCTATTAACAATAAGGGTATACAAGACGCCTTAGTTGAGGTTCTGCGTCATCAGCTTGAAATTTATTTTATAGAAAATCCATTGGAGGCTGAAAGAGTTGCGGGACAGGTTCTTGTAAACAAGAGAAGTCGTGAAAAAGCAGAGAAAACTCGACTCGACATCAAGAAAACACTGTCAAGTAATATGGATATGACAGGTAGAGTGGCAAAGTTTGTTGACTGCCGAAGCAAGGACGTAGAACAACGGGAATTGTTTATAGTGGAGGGTGACTCTGCTCTCGGTGCCTGCAAACAGGCAAGAAATCCCGATTTTCAAGCTATAATGCCTATTAGGGGTAAAATTCTTAACTGTTTGAAGGCTGACTATGACAAGATTTTTAAGAGTGAAATTATTACAGATTTACTCAAGGTTCTCGGCTGTGGTGTTGAAGTAAAATCACGTTCTAATAAAAATCTTTCTCTTTTTGATATGAATATGCTTAGGTGGAATAAGGTTATATTATGTACAGATGCCGACGTTGACGGCTTCCAGATAAGAACCTTGCTGCTTACTATGCTGTACAGACTTACTCCAACACTTATAAAAGAGGGAAAGGTGTTTATTGCGGAATCCCCTTTATATGAGATAACCACCAAGTCGCAGATATATTTTGCTTATACAGAAGCAGAAAAGGATATGTTTATAAAGGAAATAGGCAACGAAAAGTTCACCATACAGCGTTCGAAAGGACTGGGTGAAAACGAGCCGGATATGATGAATCTCACAACTATGAACCCAAATACTCGCAGGCTGATTAAAATTATGCCTGATGACGTCGAGAAAACAGCAGAGATATTTGATGTGCTTTTAGGTGACAATCTTAATGCAAGAAAAGAATACATTGTGAAAAACGGTGCAAATTATATTGATAACCTTGATGTTAGCTGATAGAGAAAGGAGGAATGTACAAAATGGCAAGACGTAAGAAATCAGAGGGGAAGTCATTGTCAGAACCAAAGGCTAAGGGTGTTATTAAGGGTGCAGGAGAAGTAGTTGACCAACATATAGTTTCAACTATTGAGGTAAACTATATGCCGTATGCAATGAGCGTTATTTTATCCCGTGCAATTCCTGAAATAGACGGTTTTAAGCCTTCCCACAGAAAGCTGTTGTTTACCATGTACAAAATGGGTTTGCTCGGCTCGACAAGAACCAAATCTGCGAATATTGTCGGTCAAACAATGAAGCTGAACCCGCATGGTGACAGTGCAATTTACGATACAATGGTAAGACTCAGCCGTGGATACGAGGCACTTTTGCACCCATATGTGGACAGCAAGGGTAATTTCGGTAAATTTTACAGCAGGGATATGGCATGGGCAGCATCACGATATACCGAGGCTAAGCTTGATGCAATATGTAACGAGCTTTTCAGAGATATCGACAAGGATACGGTTGATTTTGTAGATAACTACGACAACACACTTAAAGAACCCACGCTGCTTCCTGCTACATTTCCGTCAGTTCTGGTAAATGCCAATACAGGTATAGCGGTTGGTATGGCAAGCTCTATATGCTCATTTAATCTAAGGGAGCTTTGCGAAACAACAATAGCTCTGATAAAGGATAAAGAGCATGATGTAATAACTACGCTTCCCGCACCGGATTTTATAGGCGGCGGTCAGATTATTTATGATGCGGATTTGTTCAGACAGATTTATGAAACAGGCCGTGGGAGTTTTAAGGTTCGTGGCAGTTATACTTATGACAGCTCAGCAAATTGCATAGATATAAGTACCATACCTCCTACAACAACCTCTGAGGCGATTATTGAAAAAGTCGTTGATTTGGTAAAGTCGGGTAAGCTTAAAGAAATATCTGACATAAGAGATGAAACAGGTATTGACGGGCTGAAGATTACTATTGACTTAAAGCGTAATGTTGAACCGGATGTTCTTATGCAGAAAATTTATAAAATGACAACTCTTGAGGATTCCTTTGCCTGCAATTTCAATGTTCTTATCGGCGGTGTTCCCATGGTGCTTGGTGTGAAGGAACTGCTTAATGAGTGGATTGCCTTTCGTGTTGAATGTGTACGCAGAAGAACTGTGTTTGATTTGGAGAAAAAGAAAAGCAAATTGCATCTGCTGAAGGGTTTGGAAAAAATTCTGCTTGATATAGACAAGGCTATTAAAATAGTACGTGAAACTGCTGAAGAAGCGGACGTTGTTCCTAACTTGATGATAGGGTTTGGGATAGATGATGTTCAAGCGGAGTATGTAGCGGAAATAAAGCTGCGTCACTTAAACAGAGAGTACATCCTAAAGCGAACTGCCGAAATTGAGGAGCTTGAAAATGATATAAGAGAGCTTGAGGCGATTGCATCAAGCAAAAATAAGATTAAGTCTATCATTGTATCCGAACTGAAAGATGTTGCCAAAAAGTATGGAAAGAACAGGGTAAGCACCCTTATCTGTGCCGACGAGATTAAGGAAATCGAAATTGTGGAAGAAGTTCCGGATTATCCTGTTAATCTTTACTTTACAAAGGACGGGTATTTTAAAAAGATTACTCCGCTGTCACTTAGAATGGGCGGAGAACAGAAGCTGAAAGAGGGCGACGTAATTTATCAGTGCTACGAATCCACAAACACCGCTGAGCTTTTGTTCTTTACAAACAAATGTCAGGTATACAAGGCAAAAGCAAGTGATTTTGCCGATACTAAAGCAAGTGTTCTGGGCGAGTACATTCCTGCTAAGCTTGGTATGGATGAAGATGAGTTGGCGGTTTCCATGATTGTCACAAAAGACTATAGTGGATTTATGTTGTTTGCCTTTGAAAATGGAAAGGTAGCAAAGGTTCCGCTTAATTCTTATATTACAAAAACCAACCGCAAACGTTTGACAGGTGCATACAGCGATAAAGAACCCCTTGCCGACATTGGATTTATACAAGAGGATTGCGATATACTTCTTACTTCATCATCAGGAAGAATGCTTTTACTGCACTCAGGTTCTGTGTCGCTTAAATCTACAAGAAGTACACAGGGTATAGCTGTAATGAAACAGAAGAAAGGCCATAGGGTAATAAAGCTTGAAGTATACACAGAGGGACGATTTGTTAACCCGAACCGTTACCGTTCTAAGAGCCTGCCTACACTTGGTGCGTTGCCATCGGGTGAAGAGGCAGAGAGCCTACAGTTAAATTTACTTTGATTATGGTAAAGTGATTGCTTAAAGCTGATGTGCGGGTTTTGATTGTACTTTTGACAGTGGTCTTAATGCTTTGGTTAAAATCAGTTTAAAAATTTAAGGATAAGGGTGCAGAGTAGATTTTTGTTTAAAATACTCTGCACCCTTGTTTAAAACACTTCAAAAACATATATAATAGGTAACTGAGAGTTTCTA
>CAMWIZ010000074.1 GCA_947174455.1 uncultured Clostridia bacterium
GTTTGTTACAGTATTGTAACAAAGAAATCAATGCTTTCATCACGCCTTTTCGACGCTATAAAACAAGATAATATACTTTTGTTTATTAAACAATAAAAGTGTAAATTCTAACCCTGCATAAAAGTTTGAATTAGAAACCATTTTTCTGATTCCACAATCAAGTCATTAACTGCAGGCATAAACAAAATCCCACAAAGCCAAAGACTTTACGGGATTTCGCATTTTTTAATATCTTATCTGCCTGAGTCCGAACTTGATGCCGTACTTCTCTGTGATGAAACTATCATATCGTCGATATCAACCATATTATTATAAACAGGGTTAAAATAGGACGATTTTCTGTCGCTGTTCGCAAGCGACACATCAAGGTCACCTCTGTCGGTTGGGTTTAACTCAGTATCAATAATAGTAATTGCCGTTCTCAGCTTATATCCAACGTCCTCAGGCACACCGAGAGAGATTGTAATTCTGTTATCATAGTTAAGCTTGATGTTAGCCGCATTGGAAATATCAATACCCACTATATTCGGGATTTGATTCTCGTTAATGCTGTTTATAACCTCTTTTACAAACTGCTCGGTCGTACTTTTTTCATATTTAATGTAGTCGCCAATTTCGGTATCCTTAACTCTCACTCCTCTAAGCAGGGGGATTGCCGGATCGGACTCGGCATTGTGTTCGAGAACTCTGCCTCTACTACTAACAACAACATATCCTCCACCGATAGAAATTTCATAAGAAGGAATCGCCCCAACAACAGTGATAACCTGAGTACCGGGAATTTTAAAATTCACCTGTGCCTCTTCTATGTAAGGAAAATTATCAACAATATTTTTAGAGGCAGTCTTTCGTGGTGATATAAAAATATTTTCACCATAATCAAGTCCGCTCGCTTCAATAATCTCCTGTTCTGTATACGGTACATCGCCCTCGACGACTATTTTATTTGTTCTGAAAATAATGGTGACGGAAAAGACAACTCCAACCACAACTATTAAGAAGAAAAGACCGATGTACACAAATGTTGTTCGCAGATGTCTTTGCTTTGCAGTAAGTCTTTTTATTTTTGTTGGAGGTTCTGCAAGCTCTCTTTCCTTTTCCCTTTTTTCCTGTGCCTCCCTTGCACGTCTTTCGGCTGAACGCCGAGCAGCCATTTTCCTTTCCGCAGCCACTCTTTTGTCACGAGAAACTGTACGTGAGCCTCTGTCAGTATTTTTCGGATGCTCATATCCACCTCTTTGACTGTCGGAATTGGCAATGTGTGTGCGTCTGTCCCTTGAAGCCCTTCTCTCCGTGGTTTCCCGCTCTGAGCGTCTGCGGGAGTAGGAATTTCTTTCAGAACTTCTTTTGTCAGTACTTTTCGTTCCATTACCCCTGCCTTTGCGTGAGGCGTTATCAGTATCTGATATGCTGTTGAAGTAGTCCTTATCGTATAAGCTCATGTTTTATCAGTCCATTACTTTTTATTATACTCGCTTAACCTCACCGCCAAGCGAACTCAAAACAACCTCTATATTCTCGTACCCTCTGTCAAGATATTTAAGTCCCGCAAGGGTAGTTTCTCCCTCCGCACCGAGAGCAGCAACAATCAGTGACGCTGCGCCACGCAAATCCATAGCCTCAACTTCAGCACCGTGCAGTGACTCCACTCCCTGAACAACTGCAACCTTTCCCTCAACTTTTATATTTGCACCCATTCTCAACAAGCTGCTTACGTGCAGATATCTGTTTTCAAATATATTCTCAATGAAAAGAGCCGTACCTTTGCTTTTTGCTGTCATTGCCATAATGGGTGCTTGTGCATCTGTCGGAAAACCGGGATAAGGCATGGTGCGGACTACCCTTGGAGCTATAAGTCTTTTATTTGATGCAACCGTGAGGGTATTATTTTCAATGGAAATATCACAGCCGCTTTCCTCAACAACCGAGATAACACCTCCCAAATGGGAAGGGATAATTCCGTTAAGGCAAACTTTTCCGCCTGCTGACGCACAGGCCGCCATAACCGTTGACGCTACTATTCTGTCGGGGATAATTGCGTGATGAGTTCCGTGCAGCTTCTCCACACCATCAATTACTACAGTCCCCTCGCCTGCACCTGAAATCCTTGCTCCGCAGCTGTTCAGATAGTCTGCAAGGTCGCAAATTTCAGGTTCTCTTGCGGCATTTGTTATAACGGTAGTACCGTCAGCTATACTTGCACAAATCATTATGTTCTCAGTAGCACCAACACTTGGAAATGACAGAGCAATTTTGGCACCATTGAGTCCGTCGGGAGCATGACACTGAAAAACACCGTGGTCATTCTCTATAACCGCCCCCATCTCAGACAAGGCATTTAAGTGCAGGTCAATCGGTCTTGGTCCTATCTCACAACCGCCCGGAAAACACATACTTGCACTTCCAGTACGTGCCAAGAGTGCCCCCAAAAAAATTATTGAAGAACGCATTTCCCTCATCAAGCTGTCCGGAATATGCGATCTGTCAAGCCCCCTGCTGTTGCACGTAAGTGTTCCGTCTGAGAAATCAACGTCGCAACCCAAATATCTTAGAATGTTTATTGAGCCTGCAACATCAAGCAAATCAGGGCAGTTAAACAAAACACTCTCGTCACCACACAGCAAGGTTGCAGCCAATATAGGCAATGCACTGTTTTTGGAACCTTGAATTGTTGTTTCTCCACGCAGACGTTTCATACCGTCTATGACAAGCCGTGACACATACAACACCCTCTCTTTCTATGTATTGCCACAAAACAACACTATTATGCCGTTTCGCAGCCTACCGCATATACTCTATCATATGCTTTACTGCTTTGATTGTGAGTTCTGCATTGAGATTTTCTTCGTTTTTAATTCCGATTTTTCGGAAAACGTCTTTCTTATGTTGTATGTCCTCTTATGTTAAGGGCTTTGCCCTTAAAACCCACAAGGACGCTGTCCTTGACCTGCAAGCCTTTGAGACGGCTTGAGCGAAACTTTACAAGCGGCAATGCGTTTGCGTTTTATCAACACATCGCTCTGCTTCACTTTCAAAAAATACTTGTTCTGATTCATGGTTTATCTATTTCTTATTTTTACTGTATACATCCATTATGATATTATAAATTCGCTCGTTTGCATCTATAATAGCCATTTTCCTTGCGTTTGCCGCATAGCTTTCAAGCTTACTTTTGTCAGATACCATCTTGTCAACCATTTTTGTAAGTGCCTCACCTGTAAGGTTCGACTCCTCTATAATTTCAGCCGCATTCTTGTTTACCAAAGCCATTGCATTATGATACTGATGATTTTCCGCTACGTTTGGTGATGGGATTAGAATAGCAGGCTTACCCTGTGCCTGTATTTCACTGAGTGTAATAGCACCTGCACGGCAGATGACGACGTCTGCCGCCGCAAGACAAATCGGCATATTGTCAATATACTCCCTTACGTCAAGATTACTGCATTTTGAAATATCCGAACCTTTTTCCTTTACTAAGTCAGGAAACCAATGGCCGTACTGACCATATGCGTGTATATGCTGATACTTACCGTCCGTACCACTTCTTGCTATAATGTCGGCACAGGCTTCGTTAACACGTCTTGCACCAAGACTTCCGCCAAACGACAGCACAACCGGACGCTCGTCAAGTCCAAGCTCTGCCCTTGCTCTTTCTCTGTCAGCGTTAATTATTTCACCCCTGACGGGATTTCCGGTAACTATAAAATTACAGCCTTTCTTCATGTGCTTTTGTGCATCTGCAATAGCAAGCATAACAGCAGCAGCTTTCTTAGAAAGCATCTTGTTAGCTACACCGGGAAAGGCATTTTGCTCATGTATAAGTATCGGAATTTTCATTTCGTTGGCCGCTTTTAAAACGGGACCGCTTACATATCCGCCTGTACCTATGCACAGGTCGGGATTAAACTCCTTAATTAGCCTTTTGCTTGCAGAGATCGCAGTCGCCGCAAGGCGAACCGTCTTAATATTCGACTTGATTGCAGACGGCTTCATACTTCTTCTGAAACCGCTTACCTCAATGCCCTTAAACTCAAAGCCTGCTTTTGGAACTAAGCGTGATTCCATACCGCCCTTGTTTCCGATATATAAAATTTCCGCACTCGGCTGCATCTCCTTCAAATATCCTGCAATAGCCAAAGCAGGGTTTATATGACCTGCCGTACCGCCGCCCGCAAAAACCACTCTCATTTTGTTTCCCTCTTTCAACCGATTATATACTGATGTTCTAAAAACAGTATTTTGTTTTTATCATCTTCTGATTATTTGTATTGACTTAATCAAAAACTTTCACCAAATTTCAAATTAGCCGTTTTGCTATTCCTTTTCAAGCATAGAGCTTCGTGAAATATTCATAACAATTCCCATTTGTGCCAACAGCATTAGAAGCGAAGAGCCTCCGTAACTGAAAAACGGCAGACTGATACCTGTATTGGGAAGAAAATCGGTAATTACCAAAATATTCAATACCACCTGCAAGCCTATCTGAGCCATAAGTCCGACACCCAACAGATGGCCGAATCTATCCTTTGCCTTACTGCAAATCTTAAACCCTCTCCACACAAAAAGTGCAAAAATGGAAAGTATAATCAACGCACCTACAAGACCTATTTCTTCGCAAACTACAGCAAACACAAAGTCATTCTGCGGTTCAGGCAAAAACAGGTACTTCTGTCTTGATTGACCAAGTCCGAGACCCCACAGTCCACCTGAACCGATTGCATACAATGAATTTCTGGTCTGATATGTGTTTTGCCACATATCCTCTGTTGTGTAAACCAAAGCCTGACCCCAACCGTCAAGACGTGACATCGCATAACCGAGGTTTCCCGTAACCGCCATAACAACTACAACGGCAGCAACAGCTCCGCCTGCCATTAAGAAATATTTAATCGGAAGCCCAGACAAAAAGAGCATTACCGCAACAATAAGCACACAGATAACTATACCGGAATAGTGCGGCTCTAAGTACAAAAGCAATATTACAGGAATTAATACCGCCACGGCAGGCATAATTCCATACTTAATAGTGCTCATCTTTTTATAGTAAAGCGAACCCCAATTTGCAAAGAAAAGAATCAAAGCAAACTTACATACCTCAGATGCCTGAATACTAAACAAGCCAAGCCTTAACCATCGCTTAGGTTCATTAGAATCCGTCGGCATAAGCAGAACTATAATCATCAGCAAAACAGCCGCCGCAAGAATAGGCACGGCCAGCTTGTGCAAATGATGGTAGTCAAAGAACGACATACCTATCATTACAGCAACACCAACACAGGCAAATATAAACTGACGTGTTAAATAATAGTAGCTGTTGCCCTGTCTGTAGTATGCGGTCGGGTAGCTTGCCGTGAACATCATCACAAGACCCAGTACAAGTATAGTTAACATTAACAGAAAGAAAGGCAAATCAAGGCCTGAGCCTATTGTGAAAAGACTGAATTTTTTTCTCACTCTTCTGCGGGGACCTGTAGGAGTTTTTTCTTTAGGCTTGCTTGGGGCAAAATTTTCTAATGTTCTTTCGGAATAACTTTTTGCCACTTCTGTC
>CAMWIZ010000075.1 GCA_947174455.1 uncultured Clostridia bacterium
ATATAATATATTTGTATGTTTAGTTGATGTACCTTTTTTTCAGAAAGGACAGAATAATATGAATAACCCTTTTTTAATAAAAAGTACCGAATCCAACAGATCGGAATATTTAACCTCTACCTGTTCGGTAAACAGAGTTCGCTTGGCTAAGCTGCCTGTTTACGGCATTGACGACAGTATAGAGGGTCTGACAGTTAAGGAAATATTCAGCACAAGGCTGGTTATAGAGGAAATAGAAAAGAATGCCGATGCACTCGGTATTGCTTTAGATAAAGAAAATCGCAAACATTTGCCCAAGCTGCTTGTAAAAAAGCTTGACAGTGAAAATATTGACATTGCAGATAAAGCAATGTCAATTATAGAAAAATTCGGCAATAGATTGGGTCTTATTTTCCTTACCTTAAAGAAAGGAGAAGAGGAAAACCGCCGTGCAAGGGAGGACTGGAGCGATGAGCATTGGGACTACTGGGCACAGGTGGAGGAAATTATACTTGTCGGCGGGCTGGCAAGCGGACGTTTTGGCGATATTCTACGCAGGCAGGTGCTGTACGTTTTCTCCTTGCAAAATGAAAAACCGTACACCATTACGCTTTACGATAATGCGGTAGATATGGGTGTTCTCGGCTGTGCAACGCAGATTAAAGCGACTGACGGTGTAAATGTGGTAATGGATTTCGGTCAAACCAACATTAAACGCTGCTTTTTTACAAAAACCAACGGAGAAATAACGGAGATAAAAACACTTGAACCGTATCCGTCAAAGTATATGGACTGGGAAATTGCAGATAAGGTTGAACGTCTGCATCAAGCGAAAAAACTGCACCGTTATTTGATAAAGGCTGTGGAGGACACATATAACACGGCGAAAAAAATCAGCAAAACCGAACCTAACAATGAAATTGTTATCAGCATAGCGTCATACACGGTTGACGGGAAGCTTAACAATGAAAGAAGCGGATACTCAAAGCTTTGCGAGCTTGGTGAAAACTATGCCGAGTGTTTGTGGTGGGAGCTTTCAGGTACGCTCAGAAAAGACGTTATAATAAAGCTTATACATGACGGTACGGCTATTGCACTGAATTTCAGCGATAAGAAAAACACCGTTTGTCTGTCGCTGGGTTCATATTTCGGAATTGGCTTTCCTGAAACAAAATTGTTTTTCCCCTTTTGATTTTCGGGGTCTGTACGGAAATTTTGTTTTTACAAATTTTTGCGGCAGCTTATATCACATATATTACGAAAAAATCGCCTTTGTGCCATATGCGTTCAATATATTTCAATTCATACTATAAAAACTCCAAATCTTAGCTTGAAAAAGTGACAAAATAAAAGTATCTGCCGTGGTAAAATTTTGCTGTAAGAATCTTTGAAATGAGGTGTAAAAATGACAGTCATTGATATCAGAGATGAGCTGTATAAAAGGCAAATCGAAATAGTTGAGGTTTCCGACGGTTACATTTACTATGCTGAAGAAAAGAACGTTGACGGTATAGATGCTTTGTACCTGTTGGAATACAACTGCGAAACGGAAAAGGAACGTGTTATGGCATACTTTACTTTTGACGATGCATCATACATACAACACTACTATTCATGTGAAAACAGCATTATACTACTCTTTGAAAACGATGGCAGCAAAATTTGGATAGTGAAGATAGACAAGAACTCCGGCTGTGAGGTTATGCTGAAGAGCGTTCCCCTTGTCGGAAGATTTTATGATTGTGTACCGATAGATGACAATAACTTGATTATTTACACAAAAGCGGATGACGAGAACAAAAGCTTGTTTAACCGATGCTTGGAAACAACAGACTGTGATGTTATTGCAAATATGTACGATATGGAAAAAGGCTTTCGCTATTTTATCCGTGACTTTCATACGGCGGAGCTTATACGCACAAATATGCACCCTTTCTTTGATGCAAAGGGCAAGGAGTATATGCTTTTGTGTGACCCGTACTCTGACGAGGAGTCAAAGGAGGTCTATGCAGAGGAGGCAAAACGCATTAAAGGTGACATAAGGGACAACATATGGAGTATATCAAAGAGCAAGTTTCTTAAAGAGGTACGCAGCGGAAAAGAACATCTGGAGTTAAAAAAGGTTGCCAGTGCAGGAATTGACGGACTGGTAAGGTTTGAATGTGTAAGCGGTGACTACATTGTTTTTCGTGCAAAAAAATTCTCTACAGGGCAGGAAAAATTTTGTGCCATGTCCACTGTTAACGGCAAGGTTAGACCTGTTTCCGATGTAAAAAGAAAAAGCGAAAGTTCACAGTATTACACCGACAACTCCAACGGAAAAATATACTATATGTTTAAGGACAACGACGTGGTAAACCTGCGTGGAGAAATCAACTCGAATGCTCAAATCAGTTTTCCGAAAAAACTGGGCAGACTTAAAGGATGCATAGATGACCGCTTTGTGCTTGCTGACTGCTCAAAAGATGATGACGAGCCTATGCTTTCCGTATACGACAGCAGGCTGAAAACAACCGATATTTTTCAGGCCCATTGCAAAACCAAGGGAGAAATATTGGTTTTGTTTTAATTGAAAATATTGAAAAATATACAATGTAAGATATTATCCTTAATTGCTAATAATAAGCTAAGGAGTGCTGTGAGTACTCCTTAGCTTATTTTTTATTAACGCAACGAAAAAAAATATAAATTTCAAAATATATGCCCGTGATAATGCCTATAAACACGCTATATTAGATGTACAATTCAACGAATTTACAAAATTATCAAATATTTCCTTGCATTATATCATTTTTAAGGTATAATGTATCTAATTTAGATAAAATAAAAATTCTTATTCTACACGTGCTATATTTCTAGTAATTATTTTTTCCTGTTGACATAAGATGTGTATACAGACAAAATTGTCGGTTATAATATAATTTTAGTTTATGGAGGTAGTGTCTATGTTGTATGTTTATCACCAAGTCTACAAACCCAGCCTTTCACCGGACGGAAAAATTGTTACTCTGGTTCACTACGGTGAGTATAAGTACCTTAGTGAAGCCTACTCTGCTCTTACACGCTTTATTAAGGACAATCTGCTTGTTGCAAACACTGAAATATCCACAGAGTACGCAAGAAATGAGGAAAACACAAATCATAAGGATAATTACGTCACGATATTGACTGCCGGCGTCCATAAGTGTCTTTCAAACACGGCAGTTGCATATGCGTAGCAGGAACCGGGAAGTTAAAAGAAAAATATGTTTCAAGCTACACAATTTTAGTAATTCCTACTGTGATTTCAACAGATTCTGTCAAAAAAGGTATATATTGTTTTTCCAAAATTATCCTGATCCCGCTATTGCGAAAGTCGCAGTGGCGGGATTTTTCTGTTGATACATATTTGATACTTTGTTGTGGTACACAGATACTGCCCAAAAGCAAAGCTTAAAGAACCACTGAATAAATACCGTCTGACGGCTTGGAACTTATCTTGCCTTCGGCTTTTTGTCAACTTGAACTCAAATCCCTTGAAATACGTCAGTATTCCTGCGGTATTTTCGTCCAATTTGCCTGAAAATCCGACTTCACAACGTAAGCACAATATTTAATTAGTGCTTACTCAATAAAGTTTAGTTCACTTTAATTAAAAAATATAAGGTATTGTCTAAACGTCATATTGTTTTGGTAGTTTTATACATAATGCAAATTGTAAAGACACTTAAAACAGTGTTCTTTAGGCTTGACATACAGAAAAACATGATATATAATTGTACCAATACAACTAATACAATAAATCGGAGGTATCAACATGAAGAAATTCTTAGGTGTTATCGCTGCGGCAATTATTTTGGCGGCAGTCGGTTTTGCAGGATACAAGTACGTTTTGCCACGCTTTACTGACGGAGATTCAGCTAACAGCAGCTCAGTTTACGTAATGCCTGTATCCAACTTTAATATGGATATGATGTTTGTAACTAACAGATACAGCGGAGTTATTGAAACTCAGGAGCTTGTTGACGTTAAGTCAGACAGTGAAAAAACAATATCCAAAACTTATGTGGAGGCCGGCGACAACGTAAAAAAAGGCGACAAGCTTTTCGAGTATGATGTAGAGCAGATTCAGGTGGATTTGGATCAGGCAAAGCTTGATGTTGAACAAGCACAGACCATGGTTAATTCATACAACAATCAGATAGCGTCTCTTGAAAAAGAGCAAAGAACAGCAACCGCTAACCAGCAGCTTTCCCTTTCAAACGAAATTGAGGCACTTAAACTTGAACTGAAAAAAGCTAATTACGAAATGGATAAAAAGAACAAGGAAATAGCCAAGCTTGAACGTGCCGTTAAAAACTATATTGTTACCTCGCCCACAGACGGCAAAGTACAAAGTGTCGGCGGTGAGAACGCAACTGCAGACGGATATATTAAGATTGCATCTAACGGCGATTTAAGAATAAACGCCGCCGTAAGTGAGGAGCATATCTCAGAGTTTGCCGAGAATGACAGAATACTTATTCGCTCCCGTACAGACGAGTCGCTGACATGGGGCGGTGTGGTAACCTCTATTGATACTTCAAAGCCTGTTAACTCTGCAAACAATATGGGAACAGACGCTCCTACAAAGTACCCTGTATATATTGCACTCGATTCAACCGACGGACTTATGATAGGTCAGCACGTTACCGTGGAACTTGACTTTGGCTTCGATCAAGAAGAAAAAGAGGGTCTGTGGATTGACGAGTTCTACATATGTGATGCTGATACATCACCATATGTATGGTGCGACAACGGTAACGGTGAACTTGAAAAACGTACAATACAGCTCGGCGAGCATGACGATGATATGATGCAGTATCAAATTACATCGGGACTGACAGAAACCGACCTGATAGCATTTCCCGATGATACTCTGACAGAAGGTATGCCGACAACCACAGAATTCGTTTTTGATGAGGACGACGGTGCAATCATAGACGAAAACATGACAGGAGGAGAAGATGTCACCCTCACAGATGAAGGCACAGCAGGCGGTGTAGCAATCTCAGAGGACGGCATCCAAAAAGAGGAGGTTGTTGGGTAATGATTTTGGAGTTGAACGGAATTTATAAAAGCTATAACACCGACAGCTTTGAAGTACCTGTGCTGAAAAACATCAACCTCTCAGTGGAGCAGGGCGACTATTTGGCAATTATGGGGCCGTCAGGTTCGGGCAAGTCAACACTGATGAATATTATAGGATGTTTGGACAAACCGTCACAGGGGCAGTACTTATTTGACGGTGTGGATATTTCAGCTCAAAACGACTCTGCACTGTCTGAAATCCGTAACAAAGGTATTGGTTTTGTATTCCAAAACTTTAATTTGCTGCCACGTCAGTCAGCACTTGAAAACGTAGAACTGCCTATGCTTTACGCAAATGTAAAGAGAAAGCAGAGAAGAGAGATTGCAAAACAGGCACTTGAGAGAGTTGGCCTGAGTGAAAGAATAAACTTCCTGCCGACACAGCTTTCGGGCGGTCAAAAACAGAGGGTTGCCATTGCCCGAGCAATATCCAACAGTCCGAAAATCCTC
>CAMWIZ010000076.1 GCA_947174455.1 uncultured Clostridia bacterium
ATGCTTGGCGTGTCGTCCATATACAGCTCTGCATTGGCAAGCACATCTCCTGCCTGAATCAGACGTGACCACTCATCCTCAGACATTTTGCCCGTCTTAATTTTTTGGCTTTCGATCAAACCTTCGGTAGAGAGCAAACGTGACGCAAGCTGCTCCTTGGACATTTCCAGGGAAAAGAATGCTACTTTTTTCTTTTGAGTAACCGCCACACTTCTTGCAATATTAAGTGCAAAGCTGGTTTTACCCATACCTGGACGTGCAGCAAGCAGGATTAAGTCCGACTTATTAAGACCTGTAATATAGTTGTCAAGTCCCCTTATTCCCGTGGAAAGAGGTTTAATATCATCATTGTCAGCAGAATTGAGAAGATCAAGTCTGTCATAGGTTTGTTGAATCACTTCGCTTATATGCTGAAGTCCCTGTATATTTTTACCCTGTCGGATATCAAAAATACGCTGTTCCGCATAGTCTATAAGGACATCTGCCTGAGTTGAACCCTCAGCGGCTTCTTCAACTGTTTTGCGTGATGCCTCAATAAGAGAACGAATATCGAACTTTTCTCTTACAAACTGAGCATAAATCTCTATATTCTCTGTTGAAAGTGCCGCTTGTCCGAGCTGAACAAGATAAGCCTTGCCGGTTGATTCGTCAAATCCGCTGTCAAGCTTTAAACGTTCAAGAACAGTAATAAAGTCTATAACTTTGCCCTCGGTAAACAAATCAAGCATTGCCTGATAAATCAGCTTGTGAATTTCCAAATGAAACAGCTCAGCCTTTGGAAGAATCTCCGCTGTTCTTGCCATACACTCGGCATCTATCAAAATAGCACCCAAAACTGCTTGCTCAGCCTCAGGGCTGTATGGCAGTTTAACGGACGAATATGCTCCGCCTATATCCAACTCTGCCATACTCACACTTCCTTTCGCTTATTCGCAAACCTTTACATAAATTTTCGCAGAGATTCCATTATGCAGCTTAACCTCACAGTCATATGTATCATACTGCTTTATCTCACCAACAATGGAAATCTTCCTTTTATCAATAGTCAAACCGTATCTTTGCTTAATCTCATTGGAGATTTCCTTTGCTGTAACAGAACCAAACAGCTTGCCGTTTGTTCCTGCTTTTGCATGAATGACAAGAGTTTTCTCCTCCAGCTTTGCCTTTGATGCATTCGCCTGTGCAATCTTCTGGTCGAGCTGATACTGCTTGGAATCCGCAGCATTTTTCAACTCGTTCATAGCCTGTGCGTTTGCTTCTTTTGCCAAATTTCTTGGTAAGAGAAAATTTCTTGCGTAGCCGTCACTTACATTAACAAGCTCGCCTTTCTTTCCCGAACCTTTTACATCTTGCAGTAATACAACCTTCATTATATATTCCTCCTCTTTATTGGAACGGCATCAAAAGACATCTCGTCAGCCGTAGTATTTATAGCTTCAACAAGCTTCTGCGTAGCTTCTGCTCTGGATATTTTCCCCAAATTGGCACCTGCCATGGTCTGGTGACCACCGCCGCCCAAATGCTCCATAACAAGCTGAACGTTAACATCACCCAAGGAACGTGCGGATACGTTCATATCCTCGCCCACTCTATACAAAACATAAGAAGCCTGTACGTCCTGTATACTGAGAAGTTCATCGGCAGCCTGTGCCGCAGTTACACGGATATTCTTATCTGTGTTCATCTTATCATCGGTACAGGCAATAGCACTGTTGCTGTATATCTCTGCATCTGATACAAGCTGTGTTTTTGCCTTGTATGTATCAAGCGAATCCGAAAATAAACGCTTGACTTCAACCGTATCAGCACCTTTTCTTCTTAGATATGCTGCTGCCTCAAAGGTACGCACTCCTGTACGAAGCACAAAGTTTTTTGTGTCAAGCATTATTCCCGAAAGAAGTGCCTCCGCTTCATGTTTATTCAGTGCATCATCTGAAATATACTGTACAAGCTCCGTAACCATTTCACTGGCAGATGATGCAAACGGCTCATGGAAGAACACACAGGCGTTGGCGATACGATTCACCATCATTCTGTGATGATCTATAACAACAACATTTTGACACATTTTATACAATTCAGTATCCTCAACAAATGTTGGTGAGTGCGTATCCACTATTATAAGCAGCGTTTTCTCATTGACTATTTTCCTTGCATCTTGCGGTAGGATAAATATATTCTTATAGCCGTGCTGTATAAAATTATCAATCAAAGACTCAGCGGTTGACATGGACTTATCCACTACAATATTTACACGATTGTCAAATGTCTTGGAAATAACACTCCACATACCTACAGCTGCACCAACTGCATCTAAGTCAGAAGACTGGTGACCCATAACCAAAACATTATCTGACTGTCTGATTTTTTCCGTTAAAGCTTTTGCTATAACTCTTGCTTTAACCTTTTCGTGCTTTTCGATACCCTTTGAAACACCGCCAAAGAATTCATACTCATCTTCCTGTTTAATGGAAACCTGGTCGCCGCCTCTGCCCAGTGCCAAATCCAATGCCTGTAGTGACCACTGCTCACACTCAGATACAGTCGCTCCGCCACGGCCTATACCCATTGAAATGGTTGTAACTATTGATTCATCAAATACCTTTATGGCTCTGACTTCCTCCAATATTTTAAACTTGTTCTCAATCTCATGGCAAAGTGCCTTCTCATCCATAACTATCTTGTACCGTCTGCCCGACGCCTTTACGTACAATCCACTGCATGACGACGCCCACTTTTGCAGAACGGATTCCAACAAAACTATAGCATGACTGAAGCTTTCATCGCTGATATTTCTTTCAAACTCATCCCTGTTGTCAAGAAGTACAGTCGCAACCACCGGTCTTGAGTCAGAGTAAAGCTGTGACGTTATCTTAAATTCAGTATCATCAATATAGTAAAGCACAGCACCGTTATTGATTGCGGACGCTAAAACAGTATATCTTCTTCCACCGTACTCAACATCAATACCTGAGCTGTCCGTCAAGATATCCAAATTTGTTCCGGGTATATATTTATATACAGATTCGCCGACACACTCCCTATTTGCAGAAAGCTTCTTGCGAAATTTCGAGTTACACCACAGAATATCACCCTTACTGCCTGTAACTATAACAGGTACCGAGAATCTCTCCAAATAGTTATGATTTACACCCTTAATTCCGTTGACTGCACCTCTGACAACCTTGTTAACATATCTGCGGTAACGCAGACTGCCAAACATGATTATCCCCGATGATATCACAGCTACTATTATTTCAAATATAAAGACATAATGGTCGTATCTGTACGACAACGCAGCCATTACCAGCATTACCGCTGAGAACAACAAGCAGTGCCACTGGTAATATATGGGTCTTTTCATATACTTGACCTCCATAGTTATGATACGAGTTAATAATACTAATAGCCTCTGTTAAACATCCATTATTATAGGCAAAATCATAGGATTACGACGAGTTCTCTCATAGATAAGCTTAGAAACATCGTCCTTTATTCTGTTCTTGATAGTACCCCATTCATGAATATTCTCATAAGCACAATCGTACAAAACGTTGTGAACTCTGCGTTTAACATCATCAAATAAATCTTCAGACTCACGCACATATACAAAACCACGGGATACAATATCCGGTCCTGACACTATGCTTCCGTTGTCATTGTCAAGGGTTGCCACAATAATAATTAAGCCGTCCTGTCCCAAATGCTTTCTGTCACGAAGTACAATACTTCCGACATCACCTACACCAAGACCATCAACAAATACCTTGCCGGCTTGAACAGACGGAAGTTGTTTAATGTAGCTTTCGTTAATCTCAACAACATTTCCAACATCACCGATAAATATATTTTTATGCTCCATACCCATTGACAACGCAAGATCGGCATGCTTTCTAAGATGCTTCTGCTCACCGTGTACAGGTATAAAAAACTTTGGCTTAGTCAAAGCGTGAATAATTTTAAGCTCCTCTCGGCAGGCATGACCTGAAACATGAACCTCATACATTGATTCATACACAACCTCGCAGCCTCTTTTTAGCAATTCATCGACAACGTTGCCGACTGTTTTTTCATTGCCCGGGATTGGATTTGCAGATATAATGATAAAATCCCCGTAGCCAACCTCAACCTTCTTGTGGTCGGAGTAAGCCATTCTTGACAGTGCAGACATAGGCTCGCCTTGGCTGCCCGTAGTCACAAGCACAATTTTTTCCGATGGGAAACGCTTTAGCATATCTATATCAATAATAACATTATCGGGAACATTAAGATATCCAAGTTCTTTTGCAACCGTAATATAGTTTATCATGCTTCTGCCGGAGAAAGCCACCTTTCTGCCAAACTTTGCCGCACAGCTGATAATTTGCTGAATTCGGCTGATATTAGAAGCAAATGTTGCAATAATAATTCTGTTTTTCTCTGCCCTTGTAAAAAGTCTTTCAAAAGACTCCAAAACTGTCTGTTCAGTGGGAGTATAACCCATACGCTCAGCATTGGTTGAGTCCGCCATAAGAGCCAGCACACCCTCTTTCCCAAGCTCTGCAAAGCGAGCCAAATCAATCATTTCTCCCTCTGTCGGAGTACAGTCAATCTTAAAGTCACCTGTGTGAACTATAGTACCAACCTCTGTATGAATTGCAACAGCAACCGAATCGGGTATTGAATGATTAACATGAATAAATTCTATATTCATGCAGCCAAGGTTGATTGTATCGCCAGCCTTAACAACATTTAGTTTTGCGGAATTATACAGATTGTACTCCTTCAGCTTGTTTCCAACCAAACCGAGCGTCAATGCCGTACCGTATATAGGTAAGTTCACCTTATTCAAAAGAAAAGGAAGACCTCCGATATGATCCTCGTGACCGTGGGTAATAACTATACCTTTTATTCTGGAAGCGTTCTCCTCAACATAAGTAAAATCGGGTATAACTAAATCCACACCAAGCATATCGCCATCAGGGAATGCCATTCCACAGTCAAGAATAAACATATCATTGTTGCACTCAAACAGCGTTATATTTTTACCAATTTCATTAAGTCCGCCCAAAAACATAACTTTAACAGACGGTTTATTCTTTTGCCCTACAGACTGATATCTCTTTTTATAACTGTTTGTACTTCCACGTCTGGCGTTCTCACCTACTTTATTTTCATACGGTTTATTATCATATGACTTATTTTGGTGGGGCTTACTTCTGTAATACTTAACAGGCTTTTGCTTTACACCATTTTTCGCATATGTTTTTTCCTTTACCGCACCGCTCTGCTTCTTGTTATTAACGTCCGTCGACACTATAAAATCTCCTCCATCTTTCTTTCACTTAATAATTTACGTTCGATAATTGTTTTTACCGATAATCCGAAAGCACCACAAATTAAACCGTGCTGCTTCACAGCCTCGTACCGTCGCACCGCATATGATACATACCTCTCTGCCAATATTTTAACTATGCAGCACCGTCCGCACGTTAGGCAATCAAAAGACTTATACAGAACCGACAAAAAGGCAATGTATATATATCCATTAAGAC